>CAZRMG010000378.1:0-3358 GCA_964601095.1 uncultured Melioribacteraceae bacterium
TTTGATTTCACAGATTGTTACAATTTATAGAAATTACAATTTTCAAACACAGGTTTTAGTTGCAAGCATACGCCATCCTTTGCATATTGTTGAAGCCGGCTTGATGGGTGCGGATGTCTGCACAATTCCTTTCGATGTTATTGAACGATTGTTCAAACATCCGTTGACCGATATTGGTTTGGAGAAATTTTTAAGCGACTGGAAAAAATCACAACAGTAGAATAAAATGAAAAAGACAAAATTTAATTCAGTTCATGAAAAACTTGGAGCAAAATTAGTCGATTTTGCTGGTTACAAAATGCCTATTCAATATTCATCAATAATTGCGGAACACAAAGCGGTTCGTAATTCGGTTGGTGTCTTCGATGTTTCGCACATGGGCGAAATATTTGTCAAGGGCGAAAAAGCTCTCGATTTTGTTCAGCACATAACCGTTAACGATGCATCTTTGTTAACCGGGGGACGAGTGCAATACTCCGCAATGTGCTACCCCGACGGCGGTATTGTTGACGATCTTTTGGTTTATCGCGTTAGCGAAAATGAATTTATGCTTGTTGTTAACGCATCAAACAAGGATAAAGATTTCGAATGGATGAAACAGAACAATGCTTTTGGTGTTCAACTTATCGACGAAAGCGAAGATTATTCACTGCTGGCTGTGCAGGGTCCGAAATCGAAAGAAACGCTTCAGAAAATTTGCAGCCGCAAGCTTGAATTGGAATATTATCATTTCTTCGCAGCAAAAGTTTCGGGTGTTGATATGATTGTATCAAGAACCGGTTATACGGGCGAATTGGGTTATGAATTATATTTCAAAGGTGATGAAACTACAGCGGAAAAAATCTGGAACGATTTGTTCGAAGCAGGTAAAGAATTTAATATTCAACCTGTTGGTTTAGGCGCACGAGATTCTTTACGTCTTGAAATGGGCTTCTGCTTGTACGGCAACGATATTGATCAAACAACAAATCCTTTGGAAGCAGGACTCGGCTGGATTACAAAATTGAAGAAAGATTCATTCATTGCGAAAGATGTTTTGGTAAAACAGAAAGAAGACGGATTGAAAAGAAAACTCGTTCCGATAATTTCGGAAGATAAAGCTTTCCCGCGCCACGGTTACGATTTAACTTCGGACGGCAAGAAGATAGGTCAAATTACAAGCGGAACAGTAAGCCCTATTCTTGACAAAGCAATAGCGCTCGGTTATGTTGAAATAGAATATGCAAAAGAGGGAATTCCAATAAACTTTTTAATCAGGGGAAAAGAAGTTCCGGCTGTTGTTACTAAACTTCCCTTTGTGAAAAACTAAAATGAAAATTAACGTATTATTTTCAAGTCAGCATCTAGAAGAATTATATTTTACCGGAAAGACGGCAATTGTAATTGACGTACTCCGTGCAACAACTGTAATTGCTACTGCGCTTACAAATGGGGCAAAAGAAGTTATCCCGGTTAGTACAGTAGATTTTGCAATGAAAATTTCAGGCGATGCATTCCGCAGTCAAACATTATTATGCGGCGAAAGAAACACAAAAAAGGTTGAAGGTTTCGCTCTCGGCAATTCTCCCTCGGAATATAAAAACGAGGTTGTTGCCGGCAAGTCTTTAATTCTATATACGACAAACGGAAGCAAGAGTTTTGTAAAAGCTAAGTTTTGCGAAAATCTTTTCGCGGCATGTTTTAATAATCTGCCGGCTATTGTTAAGCATCTTGTTTCGTTAAAGAAAGATGTTGAAATTATTTGTGCCGGAACAAACGGCGGGTTTAATCTTGAAGACGCTATTTGTGCGGGTAATATTGTTTCGGAAATACAATTGCTAAAAAAGAATGTTGTGATTTCGGATTCAGCACATGCAAGTGTTACGTTATATAAATTTTCCGGCAAAACTATTGACAAGATGTTAAGTAAAACAGACCACGGAAAACTATTGATAGAAAATGGCTTTGAGCAAGATATCGATGAATGTGCTAAAATAGGAACTACCGATATTATTCCTTATTTCTCAGCCGGTGTAATAAAAAAACTTGAACCGGATGGCAATTCTTAATAATGTGAAAACCGGATTTTAGGTAAATGGCAAAAAAAAATAACAAGAACAATAACTCAAGCGATAAAGAATATTTTGTTTTTTCTCCAAAGAAGAAAAAAAAACTGCTTGGAATATTTCTTATTGTTTTGGCGCTGCTAATTTTTTTAAGCATACTTTCATATTCCCGTTACGATGAATCATCTTTCTCGTATAAATTCACAGATCTTTTCGGCGTCTTTCGCCCAAATGCGGAGTTAACTGAAAAAGCTGCTTCAACGCACAACTGGCTTGGAATTTTCGGCGCATACATTTCTTTCTTTTTCATTCATGCTACAATCGGTTATTTCTCCCTAATTTTTCCTGTTATAATGTTTATTTGGGGTTACACGGTTTTAGCCGGAAAAGAATACAAACTTTCCGTTTATGTAACAAATTTTTTACTTGTAATGGGTTTGCTTATCTCGGCATTTTTCGGAATGCTGCAATTCACACCGGAGATTGCTTTATTCTCCGATGTATATGAATTATCCGGCAACATCGGTTTGTTTCTCGGCACTGCGGTAAGCCGTTTACTAGGCGGGCTCGGCAGCATAATTTTTCTATCTGCGGCAATGGCTGTTACGTTGATCATATCATTTGATATCCGCTTCAGTTCAATCATGAATTATATAATGGATTTATTCAAAGGCAAAGATGAACCGGAAGACGAAGAAGAAATTAAAATCAAAAAACCGGGCGAGGAAAAACCTGAAGAGAATCTTGAAAAAATTATAAGTTTAAGAAAAGAGAAGAAATTAAAGAGTCTATTTAAAAATGATGAAGATATAGTTGAAGAGGCTGAAGAAAAACCGATTGAACCTGTAACAAAAATTCGGATTGTTAAAAAAGAAGAACCTGAAAAATTAATTACGCCGGATTTTAGCAAGGAAGAAGAAACTAAAAAAACAAAGAAAACAGATAAACCAAAAAATGATGATGATGATATTTTACCGGCCATTGATAAAGATGTTGAAGCGACTTTACCTGAGCAGTGGGATGAAGAATTAAAATATAATCCGCCCACACTAAACTTATTAATTCCGCCCGGTGATGAAGAAGTTAAAGTTGACGAAGCTGAATTAAAACGCAACGCGGCTTTGTTGAAAGATAAACTCGCGTTATTCGATATCCAAATAGATGATATTACCGTAATGCCCGGACCTGTTGTAACTTTGTATGAAATTGTTCCCGCCCCAGGCGTAAAAATTAGCCGCATAGTAAGTCTTGAACATGACATTGCCTTGGCATTGGCGGCTCGTGGAATAAGAATTATTGCGCCGATACCGGGT
>CAZRMG010000379.1:0-3354 GCA_964601095.1 uncultured Melioribacteraceae bacterium
TGGTCAAACAGACGAATGTTTACAACAGAAAAAATAACAAATGTTGAAAATAATCCCGAGACAATTCCAGTTAAATATAATTTACATTTTAACTATCCCAATCCATTCAATCCAACGACAACAATTGGCTACGAAATACCGCAAAGAAATTTTGTTACGCTTAAAATCTACGATGTAATAGGCAATGAAATATCAACACTTGTTAATGGCGAACGTGAAGCAGGCAGGTACTCGGTTAAATTCGACGGCTCAAACTTATCCAGCGGAATTTATTTCTATAAAATAACAGCGGGTAATTACACTGAAACTAAAAAACTTATTCTTATGAAATAGCGGTAAACTGTTTAATAGAGCCCCCATTGCGGGGCTCTTTTTTGCAACACTTAATTCGTTTTGTATTGCTCTTACTTTTTAGGGCTACTTGATAAATGATTTTTATATAAAGAATAATTTACAAACTCCTCACCGTTCCAATATTGTATTTGATTTTTTAGAATACTGCGGTATTCGGGCGTATCTGTTAGAGGATATTCTAAAATACCTTTTACAACAAGAGAATCCCTTATTGGGCGGAAATCCGAACCGATATTAACCTTAATATCATGTAGATTGTAGCTAAGTCTATAATTAACAAAACCCCAAATTTGTTTAGGATCTTCAATAACCGAAAAACTTAACTCCCTATTTTTTTTATCATCAAGTATAAGAGGAAAAGGGCAATTTGCTCTTACGGATAGAGTTTTATTGTAATCGGAATTTGGCAAAAGCATGTAACTTATAAAGCCCGGGATTTTTCTTTTTACAAACATATAGCCGGGAGTTGAAGGAGCGCACCCGTAAAGACTATCTATTGAAATGGCAAAAAGAGCACTTTGCTGATAGCCATTGTTTTGAGCTATGCAAATTAAAACGGGGCTTTTTCTATCCTCAAACTTTTTTATTATTCCATAAGTAACAAAGCCGGAATGCCACAAGGTAGGTTCAAGTCTTTTGCCGGTTTTAAGGTCGAGCATAAAAACAGCAGAAGAAAAAGAAGGGCCGTTATTGCACATCATTACAAATACTTTTTGGTTTTTATAGGTTGTTGTATCAATCAAGTGGATGTAGTAATCCGGTTCCAATACCTCCAAATAAGAGGTAATCGTATCCTTAAAAACATAATTCCAAATTTCCTTGCCGTTTTTATCTAAGCAAACAACCCTACCGCGTTTTTCCATATTACCGTTTTCGTTTGTTAATATTACTTCGTTTTCTCCATCATTATTTATATCAACAATTTTGGCATATCTATTTACTATTAAAGAAGAAAAACCAAGTCGCGTATCGCTAAATCTTGAGTCAACGTAACTATCGGTAGCCCACAACATGTTACCCGATTTATTTTTAACATAAATGCCATTGTTATCATAATCCAACTGGGACGGGTTGTCGTCGAAATCACGAGCGTAAACAAAGAAGACGATTAGATACAGAAAAAAAACAATTGAAGCTATTGCCCAATTCTTTTTGAGAAAGCGCGCTGCCCTAATAATTCGTGCTTGTTTTTTTATTTCTACCAAATCCCTTCTATTAAGTAATTCTTTGAAGTCGGAAACCGGCACAATATTGAGCGCGCGCTTTGGGAATTTTGCTTTTAATTCATCTAAAAATATTTTGCCGTCAACTTCGTCATCTTTTGGCAGAACAAACGTTTCAACATCCGAATAGAAAACAGTTTCCAATTTCTTCTTAATAATTTCCCTACCGATCGGCAAAAGAGAGCGGTTAGAATTTATTCCTCCCGTGGTTACAATATTATTCTTAATATTTGTTATATATGAAAGATTATAAAGGATTGATAGTTGTTCGATAAAACCTATTGTTAAAGCAACGCCGAGAGAATTACCTTCATAAATTGCAGACAGATTATCAAAGTAGATTAGTATTTCGTGATGTGCGCTGAATCTTTTTTTATGTTTTAAAAAATATTTTAGGGCAATTTCGAAACTAATATTTGCTTGTGTTAATAACTTTTCTTCTATTTTTTTATCTGATGGGACAAATACAAACCTGTCTCGCTTTTTTGTTTTCTGGATTTTAATTTTGACCGATTCGAGACTTCCATAAGCATCATTTTGAGCGTTAGAAATTTCTATAACCGGGAATCGAATTGTATTATCCCCACTTTGAAATGAATTGCCGTTTAATATATCATACAAGCTTTTTAACGAAGACTGAATCTCGTCGATTTTTGAATCAAAAAAATGTTCGAACTGATCTAGTGCCGAAACATCCTTTAAGGAATTTAGAAGAAGCAACAATTCTTCGGTTTTGCTTGGTGAAATCGAAAATGGTAAAAACGAATGCAACTCAGAAATAAAATCTTCGATAAAATCCAACGAATATGCTTCTATGATGTTTCTATCATTCGAAGAAATAAGAGAAAAATAAAATGAACTGATTCTAAAAAGCTTCGTTTTACCGTAAAGATGTGGTAAATCTTTCAGCAGTTCATTGCGTATATCTTCAATTATCCGAAAATCCAATAGAGTTATTTATAGTAGATTGTTTGACAAAGTTAGTTAACAGTATAAATTTGAACAAAATGTAAATCATTAATAAGTAAGACACAAGATATAATAGAAGATAAAATAGAGCTCATCAATTTTTGATAAGCAAAAATCAAAATAAAGTTTTCCTTATAAGTTTTTTAATGGATATGTAAGCTTCAATACCGGGTACATAGTATTGAAAAGCCCGTTAAAACAGGTTTTTGTTTATTGTGGGTATCGTACTTTTATATTCGGTTTATTATTTACACCACACGTAAAAACAACCCCCTGTAAAAATTATGTTTTAATCATTATCTTCACTTCAAATAAAATCGGTTTGCTTTATGAAAGTATCAAAATATCTAAGACTATTCGTTTTGTTTAAGGAGATTATAAAAGAACGGTTTAATCTTGACGAAGACAAAGCCGACGAACTTCAAACTATAGAGGCGATAAAAAAAGGTGTTGAATTCCGTGGGACAAATTTATGGGTACTAATCTTTGCGATAATGATTGCCTCGGTTGGTTTAAATATGAATTCTACGGCAGTGATAATCGGCGCAATGTTGATTTCGCCTCTTATGGGTCCCATAATGGGAATCGGCATGGGTGTGGGAATAAACGATTTTATTCTAATTAAAAAATCATTTAAGAATCTTGGCATTGCTGTTTTGATAAGCGTGCTGACCTCAACAATTTATTTTCTTCTTTCGCCGTTGGAAGAAGCTCAGTCGGAATTGCTCGCAAGAACAACCCCAACAATTTGGGATGTATTAATAGCATTGTTCGGCGGCTTGGCTGGAATTGTAGCGGCTTCGCGAAA
>CAZRMG010000380.1:0-3339 GCA_964601095.1 uncultured Melioribacteraceae bacterium
TGGGGCGCTAAAACCGTCCTAGGTGGGTTCGATTCCCATGCGCTTCCGCCAATTTTATTAATAATATCAATTCATTTACTTTTTAAAAGCGTGCCGATACCGTGCCGATAAAATCAAAGAGTTTGATGACTGCAACGTTTGATAAATATTGCACGAAAAAGAATTTTAGCGTTCTTTGTTTATAGATTAATTGATGCGGCAAGCACTGACCAATATTAAAAATATCAATAAAAATATTTCAACAAATCACAACTCCGTTCCCTATGGGCCATGAATCTAAAAACAACTTAAAACCTTGGAAAAAACCCTTAAAATAGAAGGTTTAATGGTGGTTGTTCTTATCGTTTCAAGATGATAATTATTAATACAATATATACAACAAATATCTTGACATATTTATTTACAAATAATATACACTATTTGTAAATAATCATAATATATTAATAATGGAGGACATTTACATGGATAAATATCCACATATTATGTTCAAAAAACATTGGTCTTTAAGTGAAGAATCAATTTACAGAATGGGACAATCAGAATGTATTGTACAGTCAATTGCGTCTATGCCTCTAATGCCTGAAACCAGAAAAAAACTATTAATTGTATCTTTAAAAAAGGGGGCTAGAGCTACTACTGCTATCGAGGGAAATACTTTATCTGAAGAGGATATTGATAAAATTGCAGCGGGTGAGAAGCTTTCGCCAAGCAAAGAATATCTTCAAATTGAAGTGAAAAATATTATTGATGCTCTTAATAAGATTCGCGCAGAAGTCATTCAAGATGGAAAAAGTGCAATTATAAATCCAGAGTTGATCGAAAATTTTAACAAGCTTGTTGGGCAGAATTTAGGAGAACATTTTCAATCTATCCCAGGGAAGTTTCGATCTTCTGGACATAATGTTGTCGTTGGTCAGTACCGGCCACCATTCGGCGAGGATGTACTTGATTTAGTTATTACGTTTTGTGATTGGATAAGACATGAGTTCAAATATGAAGATGGAGATCAACTATTTAGAGATCAGATAATTCAAGCAATTGTTGTACACATTTATTTGGCCATGATTCATCCATTCGGCGATGGGAACGGAAGAACAGCTAGGCTTCTTGAGTTTTATATATTATTGCGAGCAGGTCTGCCTGATATAGCATCTCATATCTTGTCGAATCATTATAACAATACAAGAAATGATTATTATCGATACCTTGATCTATGTGTTAAAAGCATGGACCTGTCAAAATTTATTGATTACGCTGTTCTTGGTTTTCGAGATGGGCTTAATGAAGTTTTGGAAGAAGTTCAAAAAAGTGCCCTAGAGATGTCTTGGCAAAAGTATATTTACGAAAAATTGGACAGTAAACAAGCTACAGGAAAAACAAGGACTATTGTTAAGAGACGTAGAACATTAGCATTGGCATTTCCTGTTGACAAATGGGTATTAGTCGATGACCTAATTAATGAAAAGGGATTCCTAGCAAAGGAATATTTGAGCAAAAAAAATGCCGAAAACCCGGGTAATACTTATACAATAATTATTCGTGATGGAAAGAAATATAAAGGGAACATAGACATCATGAAAGGATATATGGCGATGAGAAAAAGCAAATAACTCATCAATCATCTGAAATAAAAAGCCAACCGTAAGCGGGGGTAATGACATGAAGGCAATCGGATACGTAAGGGTCAGCACCGAGGATCAGGCACGTGAAGGTATTTCTCTGGATAATCAGGAAAGCAAGATCAGGGCATATGCAGACCTTAACGGCCTTGAACTTGTGAACGTGATAAGAGATGAAGGCATTTCCGGCAAGACAATGGACAGGCTCGGCATGAACCGAATTAATGACATGATTGAGACTGGTGAGATTGAGGCTGTAATCGTTTATAAACTAGATAGGCTATCACGTAAGACAATTGATATCTTAAGCACCCTGGACGCATGGGAAAAGAAAACCATAGCCTTTCATAGCATAACCGACAAAATCGACACAAAGACAGCAGCCGGAAAATTTCTGCTGACAATTCTTTCCGCGCTTGCTCAGATGGAACGGGATTTAATATCTGAAAGAACGGTTGACGCGCTGGCCCACAAAAAGAAATCCGGTGAATGGTGTGGACGCGTGCCCTTTGGCTATCGGATTGAAGGCAATCACCTTGTAGAAGATGCCGATGCCATGAAGACAATACAGAAAATAAAGAGAATGAAAAACGAGGGAAAGAGCATCCGGGCAATTTCCGGCGCCCTTAACCTCTCTTTGGGATATATCCATAAGGTAATTAATACAGACTTACGCAAGATAAAAAACGGATATTCAAAAGAATACGGCCCCGCCTCTGTTCATTAAACGGTCGTATTATGAACAAAATTGACATTGATTTTTTCTTTTAGCCAACCTACGAGCAAATTAGGTTTCAAAGATAATAGCCATATGATGAGAAATGCACAGTTTTCGCTCGCGTGTATTTGTCCCCTAACCCTCTCTGTCGAATCTGAAAATATATGCTAGAAACCATTACTTAGCCAGTTTATAACCTCATAAAACCTTACAATAAAAACCTTGCAAAACCTAGCATCACAAAACTTATTATTGAAAACTTAACCTGCAAGAAAGAGTTTTGTACCCAATACGCACGCACGAGGGGTTTGCAAAAGTTAACATTGAGCAAGAGTTTTCGGAACAGTACGCACGCGCGAGGGAATGGTGGGTAAAAGTTGGTATGTTGAATCCTCATAAATCCTCATGTCAAATCTTTCTAGGAAAACCTGTCAAAACTTGTCATTAAGAACACCTATTAAGTCAATTTTTCATAAGAGATAAACCTTAACATCTTTCAACACGTGGCCTTACTATTCATTACCAGTCAAACTGAAAATATATTCGAGAAACAATTACTTAGGTAATTTATAACCCCATAAAACCTCCATATTAAAAACCTACCAAAATCTGACGTTAAAACTTAGAAAATTTATCATTCAGGTTATTGGATATCTTTGGATTTATTTGTTAAAAGATGTTGAAACTTAAAAAAAGCTTTTATAATTGATATTATTAGCTTTTTATATATTAAGCCGATAATGAAAATGTTAAAAAAAGCTAACATTAAAAAACTTTGCAAACCTTTGCATTTTTCATCATTTTATGGGTAGTTTTTGGACATTACAAAAAAGGCTGTTGTTAAAAGTTATGGTTTTAGGGAGGCTAAAAACTCCAGATGGCTTTCTTTAGGGACTGTAAAAACTCTTTGTCTTCTTTTAGGGAGTCCGAAAACTACGATATCGGCAAAAGATATTTATTTAATAAAAACAATTATGAATAGAATTTTGGGTTGAATAAAAC
>CAZRMG010000381.1:0-3338 GCA_964601095.1 uncultured Melioribacteraceae bacterium
GAGTTACAATTACTACTTTTCCCGGTGAATCCTTCGATAATCCATATTCATTAAATGTTGTTGATATTTGTCCTGTCGGTGCTTTAACAAATCAAGATTTTAGATTTAAATCCCGCGTGTGGGAAATGTCTTCTACAAATTCAATCTGTGTCGGGTGTTCACGCGGATGCAACACAGAGATTTGGGTTCGCAACAATGAAATATTAAGATTAACCCCGCGGCAGAACGAAGATGTAAACAGTTATTGGATGTGCGATAACGGAAGATTGAATACATTTAAAAACGTTAACAGCGATTCAAGAATCGACGGCGCATTCATTCGCAAAGAAGGACAGTTGCAAAAAATAGAATGGGATGAAGCTATTTCTACAGCGGCTAAAGAACTCAAAAAATATAAGTCAAACGAAGTCGCATTTATTGGTTCGGCATTCGCTACATGTGAAGATAATTTTGTTCTTACAAAATTTGCAAAATTTCTTGGCGTATCAAATCTTACATTTGCTCAACATATTGTGCCGGGCGATCAAGATGATATTTTAATCCGCGAAGATAAAACACCAAATTCACTCGGTGCGGAGTTGGTTGGTGTTAAACACGGCACGAATGGTATGAATCTCGAAGGGATTCAAAAATCAATAAAAGAATTGAAGATAAAAGCAGTATTAATTTTAGAAGACGATTTAGCTTCATTAAGCGAAGAATGGGAACAAGCTATTGGTAAACTTGAATTGTTGATTGCAATTTCGACAAATCAAAATAAAACAACTGCGGTTGCCAGTATAGTTTTAGGTGCGTCAACATTTGCAGAAAAACACGGAACGTTTGTAAACTTTGAAGGAAGAATACAAAGAATTCGTCCGGCTATTGCAACCGAAGAAATGGATCGTGCACTTGACGGAATGAATATGAGCCGCTGGGACAAATTCGGCACTAAGTTCGATAGATGGATGCAGGGTCATAAATACAATTCCAAACCGAGTTGGAAAATTATTTCATCAATTTCGAATCAACTTGGCGGGAAAACAAAATACGAAATGGCAGAAGATGTTTTCCAAGATATTTCGCACTCGATTGAAGAATTCAAAGGATTGGATTATGATGTTATCGGTGAGCTTGGAGTGCAGTTGAAAATAAAACAAACTGTGAATGTGTAGCGCGGAATTTTTTCTGTGTTACGAGAGATGAAATTCTGGAGTAAGTTTAAATGGGAATTTTAGAAACTACGGTAATTGCGCTTATTAAAATTGTACTAGTACTTGTAGTGTTATTGCTGATTGCCGCATACGCTGTTTATTTTGAAAGGAAAATCAGCGCTTGGGTACAAAACAGAATTGGCCCTAATCGTGTTGGTTACCGCGGATTGCTTCAATCATTTGCCGATGTTTTCAAGTTATTATTTAAAGAAGATATTGTACCGACCGCGGCTAATAAAACACTACATACACTTGCACCGATAATTGCACTCTTTGTTGCGTTTGCAACATATGCTGTAATTCCTTTTGGTCCTTCATTCGAAGCATTCGGATATCAAATTGATTTAGTTGTGGCAAATGTTAACATCGGGATTTTATACGTTCTTGCATTAACGTCGTTAAGTGTTTATGCAATTACATTTGCGGGTTGGTCATCGGGAAGCAAATATTCATTGCTCGGCGGAATTCGTTCAACTGCGCAGATGATTTCTTACGAAGTATCAATGGGTTTTTCAATTGCAGGAGTTTTGCTTTTATCACAATCATTAAAACCGCTTGATATAGTTAACGCGCAATACGGCTGGATGTGGAACGCAATTTTACAACCAATTGGATTTATAACATTTGTAGTTTCGGCTTTTGCGGAAACCAACAGACTGCCTTTTGATTTACCCGAAGCGGAGCCGGAACTTGTTGGTGGTTATCACACGGAATATAGCTCGATGAAATTTGCCGGATTTTTTCTGGCCGAATACGCAAACATGTTTATTGCAAGTGCGTTGATTGTTACTTTATACCTTGGCGGATATCAAATTCCTTACGTTGATAAATTAGGTTTGAATTCAACTCTTATTATTTTATTACAGATCGGCGCATTCTTCTTCAAAACTTTTTTTATGATGTTTGTGTTTATATGGATACGATGGACAATCCCAAGATTCCGCTATGATCAATTAATGAATCTTGGTTGGAAAGTTATGTTTCCGCTTTCATTATTAAACATAATTTGGGTTGCAGCATTGATAATGATTTTCGGTTTATAAAATTTTTCTGCTTTTAGCGAAAAGAAGTTTAAAGGTTTTTTTATGGCAAAAAAAAGAGTAAAAGATTTAACGTTTTGGGAAAAGATGTACATCCCTGTAATTTTAAAAGGGATGATACTTACGTTAAAAAACATGCTGCGCCCCAAAGTTACATTGCAGTACCCGGAACAAAAATTTATACCTCCTGCTTCATACCGTGGAAGACCTGTACTTGTTAAAGAAAATAATGGTATTGAAAGATGTGTTGCTTGCGGTTTGTGTTCGCGCGTTTGCCCGGCATTGGCTATTGAAGTTCAAGCTGCAGAAACAGAATTGGAAAAAGAGAGATATCCTCAAAAATTTGAGATTAACATGCTGCGCTGTATCTTCTGCGGTTTTTGCGAGGAAGTTTGCCCAGAAGAAGCCATCGTTATGAGTAAAGATTACGAACTTGTCTTTACAAATAGGGAAGATGCAATTTACGGTAAAGATAAATTATTAATTCCTGTTGATGACTTGCGCGAACGGCTGGACTATTTAAGAAAATTCAAAGGATAAATGAGCCCCGGTTTAGCCGGGGTTTTTAATTTGCATTTTTTTTAATTACTTTCGATTAGCAATAACCGGTGTGAGAATATAAATGTTCTCAAAAGTAATTTCGGCTTCAACTTTTGGGATTGACGCTTACAAAGTAGAAGTAGAAACACACAGCGAGAAACAGCTACCTTCAATTACAATTGTCGGCTTACCCGACAACGCAGTAAAAGAAAGCAAGGAAAGAATTACCGCCGCACTAAAAAATTCAAGTATAGAAATTCCTCAAAAAAAAATTACGATTAACCTTGCGCCAGCAGATATAAAAAAAGAGGGTAGTGCGTTCGATCTTCCCATAGCCGTGGGAATTCTTGCATCTAATGAAATTGTAACTTTTGATAAACTTGAAGAATCATTGTTACTCGGCGAACTTTCTCTTGACGGTACATTACGAAAAATTAAAGGCGGACTTCCCATAGCTGTTGAAGCAAGGAAACTTGGTATTAAGAATATTATTCTTCCAAAGGATTCTGTTAAAGAAGCTTCTATTGTTGAAGGAATAAATGTTTATGGACTCGAAAGCTTGAAT
>CAZRMG010000382.1:0-3333 GCA_964601095.1 uncultured Melioribacteraceae bacterium
GCCCTGCATGAAGCATTTAATTCCCAGCCGTTATCCATCGAATATGCAAAAGCTTCGGGGGAAAAAAGTTCAAGCTTTTCTTCTTCCTTTGAACAGGAAGACAGCAATAAAACAACAATCGCCAGTGAAAATATTTTTTTAATCATTCTTATTTAATGTTTTTAAAAGGGTCGAATTGTATTCGACCCCCACATTTTTGAATTATTGTTTAATTATTTTTTCTAAAATCTTCCATGAATGAAACAAGTTCTTCAACGCCTTTTTTCGGGAAAGCGTTGTAAATTGAAGCGCGTATTCCGCCGACGGATCTATGACCTTTTATTCCTTCAAATCCTTTTTTCTTTGCTTCTTCAATGAATTTCTTTGTTAGCTCTTCGTTCGGTAAAACATAAGTTACATTCATCAACGAACGATCTTCAGGTATAGTTGTGCCTTTATAAAAACCGCCGCTTGCATCGATTGCGTTATAAAGTATGTTTGCCTTCTCAACATTGAGTTTATACATAGCTTCCAAACCGCCCTTATTCAGCAGCCATTTGAATACAAGTCCTGAAATATAAATCCCGAAAGTTGACGGAGTATTATACATGGAATCGTTCTCTGCATGTATTTTATAATTCATGTAAGTATGCAAACTATCCGATGATCTTTCGAGCAAATCTTTTCTGATAATTAAAACCACGACCCCTGAAGGCCCAATATTTTTTTGTGCGCCCGCATAGATTAATCCATATTTATTTATATCGATCATCTTATGAAGAAAATCAGAAGACGCATCGCAAACGAGCGGAACATTTCCAACTTCGGGTTCGCTTTTCCATTGAGTTCCGTAAATAGTATTATTCGAAGTGTAATGAACATATGAAGCAGATGGATCAAGTTTCAATTCCGATTGTTTCGGTATCCTAACAAAGTTTTCACTTTCGGTAGTTGCAGCAATGTTAACGGCGCCGACGCGTTTAGCTTCTTTAACGGATTTCTTAGCCCAAGCCCCGGTCACAATATAATCTGCTTTATTAGCAGGCGGCATTAGGTTTAAAGGTACCATTGAAAATTGAAGTGTTGCGCCGCCTTGTAAAAATAGAACCGAATAATTATCGCCGATGTTTAAAAGTTTTCTTAAATCGGCATCTGCTTCTTTAATAACCTGGTCGAAAATTTTGCCGCGGTGGCTCATTTCCATTATACACATTCCGCTTCCTTTGTAGGAGTAAAAATCTTTTTGTGCTTCAAGTAATACTTCTTCGGGCAAAATTGCAGGACCGGCGCTAAAGTTATAAATTCTTTTTTCCATCATTATCTCCATTTATATTATATGTACTAATAATCCGTCTCTAAGTTTTGGTTCGAACCAAGTTGATTTGGGCGGCATAATTTCACCGGCGTCCGATATATTAATTAAATCGTCAAGCGTAACGGGATAAAGAGAAAATGCAACAGCCGCTTTCCCGTTATCAACAAGTTTTTCCAATTCATCAGTGCCGCGTATTCCGCCGATAAAATCTATTCTTGTATCTGTTCTGGGATCACCAATTCCCAGTATAGGGTGAAGCAAATAATTTTGCAAAATGCTTACATCAAGATTATCGCCCACGGTTGATGCTGTTTTAATGTTTTCATTCGCCTTCAATAAATACCATTTGCCGTTTATGTACATAGCAAAAGTTTTTTTGCCCGGAGGATTAGGCGATGTTGCTTCTTCAATTTCAAAATTTTCTTTTATCTTTTCTATTAATTGGTCTTTATTCATCCCGTTAAGATCGAATACAATTCTGTTGTAAGGCATAATTCTTAATTGCTCGGCGGGGAACAGAACGGCAATAAAGAAATTATATTCTTCGTTTCCTTTGTGGTCGGGGCTCTGATCTTTTTTCACCTTTTGTGCGCGGCCTGCGCTCGCGGCGCGGTGATGCCCATCGGCAATGTAAAGACTTTTAACTTTCGCAATTTCCTCGATAATAATTTTTTGGGATTCTTTTGGAATAATCCACACAACATGTTTAACGCCGTCGGCAGCGGTAAAATCATAAATGGGCGAATTCTTTTTCATTGTGTCGTTCACAATTTTATCGATTTCCTGAACACCTTTGTAAGTTAAAAATACCGATCCCGTTTGGGCTTCGGTTGTTACTATATGATTTGTTCTATCGTCTTCTTTTACTTTACGCGTCTTCTCGTGTTTTTTAATAACATCGTTGTTGTAATCTTCAACGGAAAAAGTAGCTGCAATTCCAACTTGTGAATGATTGCCCATTGTAAGCTTATATAAATACAGATTGGCTTCATTGTCTTGAATGAGCGGGGCTTCGATTTTTAATCTTTCAAAATTTTCTTTTGCTTTTTTATACACTTCGGTTGAATAAGCATTTATGTCGGCGTCCAATTCAATTTCCGAACGGGTTACTCTTAAAAAACTCAAGGGATTTCCCTTTGCAAGCTCAGCGGATTCCTCTTTATTTACAACATCGTAAGGAACGCTGGCAACAAGATGTGCTACTTTTTCGTTTGGGCGTATTGCTTTAAAGGGTCGAATAACAGCCATGGTTTCTCCAAATTTTCAAAATCTTTTGGTGAAAATACCACTTAAAGGTGTTATTGTAAAATGAAAGATGATTTTTGCAAGAAGAGTATTTCTTATAACTGCATTACAAAATCGTTTAATAACATCTAAAATTATAAAACGGTTACACCCGTGCCGAGTTTTTTTAGAAGATCACCCAATAGTTTTTGCTCTTCAATTGTAAGAACAGACATAAGTTTTGAGATATGCTCGGCGTGACTGCTGAAAATCTTGTCGAAAATTTCCTGCCCTTGTTTGGTAAGTTGTACATTAATTGCGCGCCGATCTTCTTTACTGTGAACGCGTTCGATGTAACCTAATTTTTCGATGTTATCGAGAACTAAAGTCATATTGCCGCCGCTAACAAGCATCTTGCTGCATATTTCACCAACTTTCAAGGGGCCTAAATGTCCCAATACTTCAATTACAGCAAATTGCGGCTGGGTTAAACCAAATGTGCGGATATTATCTGTAGAGCGTTTATTAAAAGATGCGAAAGCGCGGGCTAATTTTACCCAAGTTGTTAAAGCAAGATCGGTTTTCTTGCCGTATTTTTTTGTCGCTTTCATAATTATTGCTTTCTACAATATTACGAACTCAAAATAAACATAAACCTCAAATCCGTCAAGAGGATTATTAATCCACAATATTTCTCTTTGATAAAAATATTTTTTTGATAAATTGGATATCAAAAAGAAAGAAGCTGAATGTCCGAAATCCAAACTAAATATTTCACGCCTGCAGAAGCTAATCGAACGCTCCCGCTTGTAAAA
>CAZRMG010000383.1:0-3333 GCA_964601095.1 uncultured Melioribacteraceae bacterium
AAGACGATCTTGATCTATCATTGACGAGTTCGAAGGGAGAAACTTTACTTTCGTTCAAACCCGCTGAACATAAAAACAATGATTCGAAACCCGAACCGTTAAAATCACCTAAATCTCCGCAAGAGATTGAATCGGTTGAAGAACTATATTTAACCGGTTTGCGGCTCGATCAATTCTATAATGCTAATCTTGATCCGATGACTTATTTCGGAGAAGCATTAAAAAGGGATGCGGGAGATTATCGCGTAAATACTCAACTTGGTATTAAAGCGCTCAAGGCAAACAATTTTGAAAAAGCCGAAAAAAGATTCAGCACCGCTGTTGATAGAATCACATCTCGTTATACCCGTGCGCGCGACGGCGAAGCGCAGTATTATCTCGGCTATATTCAAAAAATATGCGGTAAGTTGAATGAAGCTTACGATAATTTATATAACGCTACGTGGAGCTCCGCATGGCATTCCGCTTCGTTTTATCAAATTGCAGAAATCGACTGCATGCGGGGTAATTTTGATATTGCTCTCGATCATATAACCCGATCAATTTCTACGAACACAGAAAATCTTCCGGCATTAAGTTTAAGAGCAATTATTCTTCGTAAACTCGGCAAGAATGATGAAGCAAAAAAACAGCTTGAAGAAATTTTAAAGAAGGATGTTCTTAATCATCAAGCGATGAATGAATTGGCAATTATTGCCGGAGATGATAAGTATGAAAATCTTTCAAAAATCATGCGCGATGAAATTCAATCTTATATCGAATTGGCAACCGACTACAGTAACGCCGGATTTGTAAAAGAAGCATTTGATGTTCTGAAAAGAATGGAAAAAAAGGGTTGCGATTTCCCAATGCTTTATTATTATCTCGGATATTACTATTCAAAACTCGGCGAGGATGAAAATTCATTGTTGTATTTCAAAACAGCATCGGAAAAACCTCATGATTATTGCTTCGTATTTAGAACCGAATCAATTGATGTTTTAAATCTTGCAATGAAAATAAACCCGGCAGATGCCAAGGCGCCTTATTATCTCGGCAATATGTATTATGAAGAAACGCCGCAAAAAGCTATTGCGCTTTGGGAAAAATCGCGAAGCATTGATAATTCGTTTTATATTGTTCACAGAAATTTAGCTCAAGCTTACGAAGAAATTCAAAGTGATATTCCAAAAGCAATGGCAAGCATGGAAAAAGCTGTTGAATGCAATTCTAACGATCCGCGCTTGCTTTTTGAAATGGATAATCTTTACGAAAAGAACAAAGCAGCATCCGACAAAAAATATTCATTGCTTAAAAAAAATTATGAGACTGTTAAGAAAAGGACCGAATCGTTTTTAAGATTAGCAACACGTTCTGTTGAAGTGGGCAGATATGACGAAGCACTTGATATTTTGTTGAATAACGAATTCCCGCAGTTTGAAGGCGCGCGAGAAATGCAGGATACATATTTGGATGCTTTTACTTTGCGCGGACTAAAATATTTTGCGGATAAAAAATTCGATAAAGCGTTAAAAGATTTTGAAGCGGCGCTTGCTTATCCGCTGGACCGCTGGGGAAGATCGCGCCTTTCGCAGTTCAATTATTTGATGGCTGCTTATTTCGAGGCGGATGGAAACAATCAAAAAGCAAAAAAATATTATCAGAATTGTATTGATGCTGTTGTTGATAAACGCGGCAAAGACGAAGAATTTAATTTTTATCGTGGTCTTGCTCTTAAGAAGTTGGGCAAAGAAAAAGAATCAAAGGAACTTTTTGAGGAAATGCTTTCGAATGCACAAACCGAAAAAGACGATGCGTTCTTCCGCCAGTTTGAAGGCGGTTTAACGAAAGATCAACAAGCGGCTTCAAAACATTATCTTGCCGGTTTAGCTTACGAGGGCATGGGACAAAAAGATCAAGCAAAGACGGAATTTTCAAAAGCGATTGAACTTAACCCAGGTCATGTATGGAGTAAATACCACTTATTAGCTTTATGAAATAATAAATGAAGAGATAAACATTGAATTGTGATTATAATTAATGTTATGATATGTTAAAAACCGAAGAGGCGTTCTGAATTTTAGAACGCCGATTTTTAATCAGCGATGTTACAATAATCCTAAAATTTGATATTATAAACCGAGTCGTTTGTATTTTCAATGTATATATAGTGTACGCCAAAAATATTTATTAACATGCCGGTTAATCGGTAAATATTAAATTGAGAATTTCCCGATAGCCGGTGTAATACTAAGCGAGTTTTTTATGAACAAACAAAAATTCAAAACATTTATCATAATAATTCTTTCATTCGTCTTTAGCGCAGCATGTTCTGCCCAAGTTGAAAAGACTACTGATGAAAATTCTCCATCCCGCGTGGAAATTAAAAAAGCAAATGACGGCAGGTATCACTTTTTTGTAAACAGCGAACAATTTGATTTAAAAGGCGTTGGCGGTGCGCAGGATTTAAAATTGTTACAAGAATCGGGTGGAAATTCATTCCGAACATGGGGTTCCGATCGTGGAATAAAAATATTAGATGAAGCACAAAAATATAACCTTATGGTTGCAATGGGTCTGAGTATGAAACAGCAGCTTCATGGTTTTGATTATAATGATGCCGCGGCTGTAGCTGAACAATTTGAAAGAATAAAAAAGCAAGTCGATAATCTAAAAAATCATCCTAATCTTTTATGCTGGGTTGTCGGAAACGAATTGAATTTATTACCCGGAAACGAGAAGCTGAATCCCAAAGTATATGATGCTTTGAAAGATGTTGTAGATTATATACACAAAAATGATCCTAATCACCCGGTAACAACAACATTTGCCGGGTTCGAAAAAATAGTTGTTGAACTTGCTTTAAAACACTGTCCCGATCTTGATTTTCTTTCTTTACAAGTATACGGCGGTTTAGGTGAATTGCCCGAACACGTTAAAGCTTCGGGAATTACTAAACCTTATGCCGTTACCGAATTTGGCCCGAAAGGTCATTGGGAAGTTCCTAAAACTGTATGGGGCAGAGAGATTGAAGAACCAAGTGCGGTTAAAGCCGCGGGTATAATGGAAAGAATTCAAAAAGGTATGGTAAATGATCCTACGGGATTATGCCTCGGCGGTTATGCGTTTGTGTGGGGTCAAAAGCAAGAAAGAACTCCAACATGGTACGGCATGTTTATTAAATCCGGCGAAGCTACTGCAATAGTTGATGAACTTACAAAATATTGGACTGGAAAATACCCTTCCAATAGAGCACCGCAAGTAGATTCGTTAAAACTAAACGACAAAAATCCCATCGATAATGTTTATGTTAAACCGGGTGAAGAATGTAATGCAAAGATTTTTGCATCAGAA
>CAZRMG010000384.1:0-3328 GCA_964601095.1 uncultured Melioribacteraceae bacterium
ACGTTAAAAACATGATTACCGGTGCCGCTCAAATGGACGGTGCTATTCTTGTTGTTGCTGCTACTGACGGTCCTATGCCTCAAACAAGAGAACATATTCTTTTAGCTCGTCAAGTAGGCGTGCCGAGAATAGTTGTTTTCTTAAATAAAGTTGATATGATGGATGATCCTGAATTGATTGACCTTGTTGAGATGGAATTAAGAGAATTATTAACTAAGTACGAATTCCCCGGAAATGATATTCCGATAGTTCGTGGCTCTGCATTACATGCATTGGATGCTGGTTCCGCCGGTGCCGATCCTTCAGATCCAAGATATAACTGTATTTGGGAACTCATGGATGCAGTTGATTCGTATGTACCTGTTCCAGAAAGAAATGCAGATAAACCATTCTTGATGCCGGTTGAAGACGTTTTCTCTATTACCGGTCGTGGTACAGTAGCTACTGGCCGTGTTGAAAGAGGAACAGTTAAATTGAACGAAGAAGTTGAATTAATTGGCCTTGGTGCTCACAAGAAAACAGTTGTTACCGGTATTGAAATGTTCCGTAAAGAACTTGATACAGCTATGGCTGGTGATAATGCTGGTCTTCTTATGAGAGGTGTTGATAAAACAGAAATTGAAAGAGGAATGGTACTTGCAAAAACTGGTTCTATTACTCCTCATAAAGTATTCATGGGTAAAGTTCTTATTTTATCAAAAGAAGAAGGTGGACGTCATACACCGTTCTTTAATGGTTACAGACCTCAGTTCTATTTCAGAACAACAGACGTTACCGGTATTGCTACATTGCCGGAAGGAACTGAAATGGTTATGCCAGGTGATAGTGTTGAATTGAAAATAGATTTGATTTCCGAAATTGCTATGGAAGAAGGTTTGAAATTCGCTATTCGCGAAGGTGGTAGAACTGTAGGCGCTGGTTTAGTTACAAAGATTATTCAATAATTATTTGAAAAATAAAAGGGAAAGAGAAATCTTTCCCTTTACTATGTCTGAACAAGGAGATTAGTAAAAGTGGCCGGTCAAAAAATTAGAATTAAGCTTAAGTCATATGATCATATTTTGATTGACAAGTCAACTGAGAAAATTATCAAGACGGTTAAAAGTACTGGGGCAGTTGTTTCTGGACCAATACCGCTTCCTACAAAAAGAACTGTCTTTACAGTTTTAAGATCACCTCACGTTGATAAAAAATCCAGAGAACAATTTGAGATTAGGGCACACAAAAGAATTATTGATATTCATAATTCCAACAATAAAACAGTTGACGCTTTGAGCAAATTAGATATTCCTGCCGGCGTTGATATTGAGATAAAGTTATAGGACAAATGAAATGCCTGGTTTGATAGCAAAAAAATTAGGAATGACAAACATATATTCTGAAGACGGACAGATAATACCGGTAACGGTTCTTGAAGCTGGTCCGTGTACGATATATCAAGTTAAAACAAAAGATAAAGACGGTTACGAATCGCTTCAACTTGGGTTCGGCGAGAAGAAAGAAAAGAAAACAAGCAAACCGCAATTAGAAGTCTACAAAAAACTCGGTTTGAAATCGCCGTTCAGAATTAAAGAATTCAGAAATTTTGAAATCGGTCAATACAAAATTGGCGATGAAATTAAAGTTGATGTCTTCCAAGTTGGTGATAAAGTTAAAGTTTCCGGTAAGAATAAAGGTAAAGGATTTCAAGGTGTTGTAAGACGTCACGGATTCGGTGGCGTTGGTCAATCAACACACGGACAGAGCGATAGACAAAGAGCTCCCGGATCGATTGGTGCATCTTCTTATCCATCAAGAGTTTTTAAAGGTCAAAAAATGGCCGGAAGAATGGGTAACGAAAGTACTACTATTAGAAATTTGAAAGTTGTAAAAATTATCGCTGATAAAAATGTGATAATGGTGAAAGGAGCAGTTCCAGGCTCTATTAATTCAATTGTTGAAATCAATAAATAATTGTAATCGAAAATGAAATTAGAAGTTTATAAAACAGACGGAACAAAAACAGGCGAGCAAGTAGAACTATCGAAAGATGTGTTCGAAATCGAACCGAACGATCATGTAATTTACCTTGCGGTTAAGGCCTTCTTGGCTAATCAAAGACAAGGTACACATAAAGCTAAGGAACGCAGCGAAGTAAGAGGCGGCGGTAAAAAACCTTGGAAACAAAAGGGTCGTGGCGGCGCTCGTGCAGGTACTACTCGTTCACCACTCTGGGTTGGCGGCGGATCTATATTTGGTCCTAAACCTCACAGCTACAGACAAAAAATTAACAAGAAAGTAAATGCTCTTGCTCGTAAATCCGCTCTTTCTTATAAAGCAAAAGCAAATCAAATTGTTGTTGTAGAAGATTTCAATTATGATGCGCCGAAAACAAAAAGCTTTGCAGACCTTTTAAGCAAATTACAGATTAAAGGAAAGAGAGCATTAATTCTTACAAACGGTACGCAAGAGAATGTTTACAAGTCAGGTAGAAATATTGAAAAAGTTAATGTGCTTGAAGCCAACAAGGCATCAGCATACGATTTGTTGAACAATCAAGTTTTAGTATTACAGAAGAGCGCAGTTAATTTATTAGAAAGTACATTCAATTAATCTGGTTGGAAAATGAAAAGTGTTTTAATTAGACCTTTAATAACAGAGAAGATGACGGGAATAAGCGAAAAGTATTCAACAAAATTCGGTTTTGTAGTTTCTGTTGATGCTAATAAAATAGAAATCGCTAAAGCCGTAAAAGAAAAATTTAATGTTGATGTTGTTTCCGTTAACACGGTTTCACATCAAGGAAAATCAAAAACTCAGTTTACAAAAAAAGGTCGCTTTAGCGGAAGAACACCAAAGTATAAGAAAGCGATTGTAACAATTAAAGAAGGTCAAACGATAGATATTCTTGGTCAAGCGTAAGACCGTACGAATTTTGGAGCTTAATTAAAAATGGCAATTAGAAAACTAAAACCAAATACACCCGGAACAAGATTCATGAGTATCTCCTCATTCGATGAGATTACTAAAAGTACACCGGAAAAATCTTTAACATCTGCAATAAAGAAATCCGGCGGTAGAAATAATCTGGGTAGAGTAACTTCGCGCCATAGAGGCGGTGGTCATAAGAGAAGATACAGAATTATCGATTTCAAACGCGATAAAAACGGAGTTCCGGCAAAAGTATTTTCTATAGAATACGATCCTAATCGTTCTGCTCGTATCGCGTTATTGTATTATGCGGATGGTGAGAAAAGATATATTTTAGCTCCCGACGGATTGAAAGTTGGTGCTCAAGTAATGTCCGGAAGCGGTTCGGAAATTAAAACCGGTAATGCTTTGCCGTTGA
>CAZRMG010000385.1:0-3326 GCA_964601095.1 uncultured Melioribacteraceae bacterium
GGGATTACTCATTACTCTTGGAGTAGTTGCTTTTATAGTAATTATAGTTATTGCTCTAATTAGCTGGGGTGTTGGAGTTTATAACAATTTGGTTAGCTTAAACGAAGGTGTTAACCAATCGTGGAGCCAGGTTGAAAACCAATACCAAAGAAGATATGACCTTATTCCAAATTTAGTTTCAACTGTTAAAGGTGTTGCTGAATTTGAAAAAGAAACTTTTACCGCTGTTACTGAAGCACGCGCTAAAGTCGGACAAATTAAATTAAGTCCCGAACAATTAGCTGATCCTCAAGCATTCCAAAAATTTCAACAGGCACAGGATGGGTTGAGCAGTGCATTATCAAGATTACTTGTAGTTTCAGAAAACTACCCGCAATTAAAAGCCAACGAAAACTTTTTACAGCTTCAGGCACAACTTGAAGGAACAGAAAACAGAATTTCAGTTGAGCGAATGAAATTCAACCAAATTGTTCAGGATTATAATACACAAATCAAAAGATTCCCGGCCACAATTATTGCAGGCATGACGGGATTTGGTGAAAAACAATATTTCAAAGCTGTTACTGGCGCCAGCGAAGCTCCGAAAGTTCAATTCTAAAAAAGAGTGAAGAGTGTAGAGTCTAGAACATAGAGTAATTAAAATTATAGGACGATGATGAAAAAATTCTTTTTACTGATACTAATTCACATTATAACTTTAAATGCCCAAACGGAATTTCCGGCATTGGATAAATATGCAAATGATTTCACATCTACTTTATCAAGTTCCGAACTCTCCACTCTTAATTCTGCCTTAAAAAGTTTCGAAGATTCAACATCAAACCAGGTTGTTTTCTTGATGATTCAATCACTTAACGATTATCCTCTTGAGATGTACACTTATGAAGTTGCTGCAAAAAATAAAATCGGCACCGCCAAAAATAATAACGGTGTACTTTTCTTTGTTGCAAAGGACGACCGTAAAATGAGAATTGAAGTCGGGTACGGACTCGAAGGTGTATTGCCGGATGCTCTCACCAGTTCAATCCTTCGTAATGAAGTCCGGCCGTATTTTAAACGCGGAGATTATTACTCAGGTATTGCAGCGGGATTGAATTCAATAATGCTTGCATCAATTGGTGAGTACACAAATGAAAACCGCGAAGAGGATGGTGAAGAAATCAAATTTCCTTTTGGTGTAATTATTATGATTATTATTCTTATCATACTTTCTTCGCGTGGGGGAAGGGGTAAAGGAATAGGTAATATTTTACCGTTTTTATTGATTGGTTCTATGACTGGAAGTCGAGGAAGTGGAGGTTGGGGTGGCGGAAGTGGATTTGGAGGCGGTTTTGGGGGTTTTTCCGGCGGCGGCGGTAGTTTTGGGGGCGGTGGTTCAAGCGGTAGTTGGTAAAAGATATTAAATCCTATTAATATTATTATTTACACATGCTTGCAGTTATAAGCTTCTTTTAGTATTATTTCACACAGATTGAAAGAGATTTTAGAAGGAATACGTTTATTTAATGAAGGTGATTTCTTTTCCGCTCACGATTTTTTTGAAGAATTATGGATGGAAAGTGAAAAAACCGACAAACTTTTTTTGCAGGGGCTGGTACAAATTTCTGTCGGCTGTTATCATCTTATCTGCGGTAATTTTAAAGGTGCAAATAGTCAACTTTTAAAAGGAAAAACCAAACTGAGAAATTATTTGCCTGCCTACAAAAATATAGATGTAAAAAGTTTTTTAAATGATGTCGAATTACTTTTAAGCGATTTTGAAAATGTTGTATCAAATTCTAAATTAAAAATTGATGTTAACAAAATACCAAGAATAAAAACACAATTCTAAAATTTTCAAAAAGGAGATTTGCTATGGCTATAATGATTACTGACGAATGCATCAATTGCGGTGCCTGCGAACCTGAATGCCCCAATACAGCTATTTATGAAGGCGGTGCCGAATGGTCTTTGGGCGGAAAAACTTATGGCGAAAATGATGCGGCTCCTTCGGGTGCTGCCGGATTTTTCTCCAGTGATTTTTTCTATATAGTACCGGATAAATGTACTGAGTGCGTCGGATTCCACGATGAACCTCAATGCGCAGCTGTATGTCCCGTTGATTGCTGTATTCCTGATCCGAAACATGTTGAGGATAAAGATACTCTTCTTAAGAGAAAGGATTATTTAGACAGTTTAGGAAGATAGAAAACCTTTATTTTAATTTATACCGGGGCATCAACAAGATGCCCTTTTTATTACATATATTGAATATTATGACATCCAACCAAAATAAATCCAAAATTTTAGAAATTGAAAAAAATATTTTAAGAAATTCCTTACTGCTGAAAAAAACTGAAAAACTAAGTTCTCAAATAGCATGGATCCGTTTTTATGTTTTTGCAATCGGCGTATTTATTTTTCTTCTGCTTTTTTTCATTTCCCGCGAAACCGAGGCAATAATAACCTTGGGCATTTTTTCTATCGCTTTTATAATTGTATCAAAAAAGCAAATACAAATTCTTAAGATTATTAAAAAACAAAAGACATGGATTTTAATTAAGAAAAATAATCTTGCCAGGGCTAAATTAAATTGGGATGAAATTTCTATCGAAAAATTAAAAAATAACTTCGATAAATCTCCCCTTGAGATCGATCTGGATTTAAGCGGCGGAAGATCGTTGCATAGATTGATTGATTTATCGAAATCCTATGAAGGAAGTTTATTGTTAAATGATTTTTTAGTCAATCACAATATTTCTAAAGACGACATATTTTTAAGACAAAATATTATAAAGGAACTTGTAGGGCTTTCACATTTTCGTGAGCGATTTGTTTTAGAAAGTAATCTTTCGTCAAATAAAGAAATTGAAGCGGGTACTTTCCTTGAGTGGTTATCAAAATCAAGTAAATCATTGATAATAAAGAAAAAGCTTTTAACATTAATCCCGCTTTGTCTTATAAATCTATTATTCATTTTTTTTGCATTACTTGATGTAATAAACGGCTTATGGGGAATTACTTTTCTTATTTATTCCGGGTATTATCTTTTAAATCAACGAATTGTAAAATCCCTTGCAACAGAGTCGGATATTTTAAACGATGAATTAAGAAAAGTAATTCGGGTCTTTGAGTTTGTAGAAAATTATAATTTCGGCAAAAACAGAAATATTTCCGAGTTATGCTCACCATTAACAAATAAACAAACAAGTCCCTCCAACCGGTTGAAAAAAATCAATAATGTTATAACCGCTTTGTCATTCAGAAATCATCCGGTCATTTGGACTTTTGCAATATTGATTTTTCCGCTCGATTATTATTTAGCGTATCGAATAGAAATCTATAAA
>CAZRMG010000386.1:0-3317 GCA_964601095.1 uncultured Melioribacteraceae bacterium
TACATTGCATGCATCGGCAAAGACAACATTGTTTTCCACACAATAATTTTCCCGGCTATGCTTATGGCTTGGAATGATTTCAACAATGACAAATATGTACTTCCGCAAAATGTCCCTGCTAACGAATTCCTGAATTTCGAAGGAAAGAAATTTTCAAAATCGCGCGGATGGGGAATTGATGTTGACGAGTTTCTCGAAATATTTCCACCCGACC
Source organism: uncultured Melioribacteraceae bacterium (assembly GCA_964601095.1). GTDB lineage: Bacteria > Bacteroidota > Ignavibacteria > Ignavibacteriales > Melioribacteraceae > JAEWUC01. The sequence goes on from CAZRMG010000386.1 coordinate 215, forward strand.
CATTGCGTTATACTTTGGCTGCAAATCTTCCTGAAAATAAAGACACTGATTTTTATTGGAAAGAATTTCAAGGAAGAAATAACGGAGAGCTAGCAGATATACTTGGTAATTTTATCAATCGAACTTTCACTTTTGCTTTCAAACATTTTGAAGGAATTGTACCCGAAGCAAAAAATCTTGAAAGCATTGATACTGAAATGCTTTTAACTTTAGAAAATTACCCGGCAAAAATAGGCGAACTAATAGAGAAGTATAAAATTAAAGATGCCGTTTTCGAGATGATGAATCTTGCCCGCGCAGGCAATAAATATTTTAACGACTCCGAACCGTGGAAATCGGTTAAAACTGATAAAGAAAAATGTGCAAATACTATTAATATTTGTCTCAGAACAATCTTTACTCTTGCGGAAGTTTTTGAGCCGGTTGTCCCTTTCTCTGCAGAAAAGATTTTGAAGATGTTAAATATCGATAAGAAAGAAATGCCCGATTGGTATTCGTGCGGCAAATTCAATTTCACTAAAAATCACAAATTAAATGAACCCGAAATTCTTTTCACAAAGATCGAGGATAAAGTGATAGATGAATTGGTTAATAAACTTGGATTGGCGGATGAACAATCAAAAGAAGTTAGCGATGAAATAACGATAGATGATTTTAAGAAAGTAAAACTTAAAGTCGCTAAAATATTAAAAGCCGAAAGAGTCCCGAAAAGTGAAAAGCTTTTAAAACTGCAAGTTGATTTGGGAACTGAACAAAGGCAGGTTGTTGCGGGAATAGCGAAAAGTTATCAGCCGGAAGAACTTATAGGAAAAAATATTTTAATGGTGGCAAATCTTAAACCCGCAAAACTTTTTGGTTTGGATTCGCAAGGAATGATTTTGGCAGTTGATAAGGATAGCGAAGGAAAAGTAAATCTCATCAGTATTGACGAAAGTATCAAACTCGGCACTACTGCAAAATAAACGGGGAAATTATCACAGAGTATATGAATTCTAAATCGAAGAAACGTTCGCCCCGTAATAGAACAATTGATGTTTCAAAAAAGGAAATTGCCGAGTTTTCTAAAAGACTTATTAAAATTGACAGCCCGGTAAAAATTGATTCGATAATCAATAAAACAATTAATCAAAATCTTTTTGATGTTCTCGATTTTCTCCCTGATAATTTTGTTGATCTGTTAATAGTTGATCCGCCGTATAATCTTCAAAAATATTTTAATACAACACGTTTCGCTAAAAAGTCCGTTGAAGAATATGCCGAATGGATTGATGTTTTTATTTCCAAATTAAAAAGAACATTAAAGAAGAATAGTACAATTTATTTTTGTTCGGACTGGCATACATCCATTTCCGTGCAAATGGTATTAAATAAACATTTTAAAATTCGTAACAGAATTACCTGGGAACGAGAAAAGGGAAGAGGATCTAAAATAAATTGGAAGAACAATTCCGAAGATATTTGGTTCTGCACAAATTCAAATAAATATACTTTCAATTCTGAACGTGTTAAAATAGCAAGAAGGGTAATTGCACCTTACAAAGATGAGAACGGATCACCAAAGGACTGGGAAAAAAATACCAACTGTGATTTTAGATTAACATATTCATCAAACTTATGGAACGACATTTCGATACCGTTTTGGTCTATGCCGGAAAATACAGATCACCCGACGCAGAAGCCGGAAAAATTAATCGCGAAATTGATATTGGCAAGTTCAAATAAAAACGATATTGTTCTTGATCCTTTTTTGGGATCGGGCACAACATCCGTTGTTGCAAAAAAACTTGGACGCTATTATATCGGTATTGAAGTTGACAAATACTACGCTTGTCTTGCTGAAAAACGTTTGGCAAATGCGGGAACCGACAAGCAAATTCAAGGTTATAATTACGAAGTTTTTTGGGAAAGAAACACTAAACCATTCCCGGTGAAATAATGTAAATGTTTTTCTATTAAACACATTTCTTGATTTTCAAAACAGCTATGTATAAAATAGCAAGCAAAATTATTCTAAAATGGAGGAAACACTGATGCTCGTAAAGAGACTTCTGATGATCGTAATAACATCTATTTTTCTAATTTCAGCATGCACACCCGAACATTCAAAAATAATAGTTGCCGAATTTGATAAAACATCCATTACCATGGGTGAATTTGAAAACTCGTATTCCAAAAATTTGGGTGGCCCGGCAAATGTTAAAAGCGATTCCTTGGAGGCGTTAAAGAAATATTTAGACCTTTACGTTAACTATAAAATGAAATTGCGCGATGCGTTTGTCCGAGGTTATACTGAGGATAAAAGTTTGCAAAATGAAATTATAGATTACAAAGCAAACATAGGTAGTACTCTTTTTTTGGAAGACTCTCTCTATGGACCAGCGCTGAAAAATCTTTATGAAAAAAGGAAAGTTGAATTAAGAGCTTCTCACATATTTTTGATTCCTGATACATTAATGAATCAGGAGCAAACAATTTCTTTTGCGCAAAAAATTATTGACAGTGTTAAGTCCGGTGCCGATTTCGCTTCATTGGCAAAAAAATATTCGAAAGATACTTACACAAAAGATAAAGGCGGTGATGTTTACTATTTTACCGCAGGGCAGATAGCAGCGTCAAAACTAGAAGATGCAATTTATAGTTTGAATGTAGGCGAAATTTATCCGGAACCTGTCAATTCCGGTTTTGGTATTCATGTAATTAAGCTTACTGATAAATTGGAAAGAAAACCGGCTGTTCAAGCCCAGCATATTTTAGTTTCTTTAAGAGATAGTACCGGCAAACCGTTGACTGACACGACTGCAGCATTCGCAAAAATTATGGATATAAAAAAGAAAGCAGAAGCTGGTGAAGATTTCGGCGCATTGGCTTCAAAGTATTCTGATGACCCGGGCTCAGCAAAAAATCAAGGTGATCTCGGAACTTTCTCACGCGGAAGAATGGTTCGCGAATTTGATGCAGTTGCTTTTTCTCTTAACAAAGATGAAATCTCAAAAGTAATAAGAACCCAATTCGGTTATCATATTATTAAACTTAATGATATTAAAACGCTTCCGACTTTTGAGGAAGAAAGAGAAGCACTCAGAGACATATACAAGAAAACCAG
>CAZRMG010000387.1:0-3310 GCA_964601095.1 uncultured Melioribacteraceae bacterium
CAATTATTTACAATAAAGAAGAACTTAAAAATCTTTCTACCGAAGAAAAAAAGGTTCTTGGTGTATTTGCCGCTAAACATACATTTAACGATAAAACCGAGGAAGATCAGAAAGTCGAAGGTTTAAAAAATTATTTAGACACAGCACCAACATTAAAAGAAATGACCGATTATGCATTACAATTTTTTTCGGGCAAGGGACAATTTTTTCTGGTTGTTGAAGAAGAGGGTACGGATAATTTGGGAAACAAAAACAACGCACGGGGAAAACTCGAAGCACTGAAACGCGCCGACGATGCAATTGGTTCGGTGGTTGAATTTATCAAACAAAATCCAAACACCCTGCTAATTACCGCCGCAGATAGCGAAGCTGGCGGAATGGAAGTTGCCGGCTACGAAATCGATTCACTCGAAGAAAAAATGCCGCTTCCAAAATTCGATAAAAACGGCTCTCCAATTGACGGTATAAATGGAAGCGGTACACCGCCATTTGTTTCGGCACCCGATAAAAGCGGAAGAAGATTCCCGTTTGGAATTGTGTGGTCCTCTTTCGGCGATCTTTCAGGCTCGGTAATTGCAAGAGCGCACGGCTTAAACTCAGATAAAATGAAAGGCAAGGTTGACAACACCGACATTTACAGAATTATGTATTTAACTCTTTTTGGAAATTGGTTGAAATAGTCGTCATAAAACCTGATTCTCAAATCAAAAATTATTATCAATAAAAAACGCGGCAGAGTATTCATATAAATGCTTTGCCGTTTTTTGTTTTATCCTTTTGTATTTTTACAAACATGAAAATACTTGTCGGCTCAAAAAACCCGGTAAAAATTTCTTCAGTTGAAGATGCGTTCTCAAAATATTTCAAGAATGTTTTTGTTGAAGGAATGGAGGTGGATTCCGGCGTATCGGTTCAACCGGTTAATGATGAAACATATATCGGTGCACAAAACCGAGCATTAAAACTATATGACTTAAATAATCAGCAAAATCTTAACGCCGATTTTTTTGTGGGAATCGAGGGCGGTATAATCGAACAATTTGATCGTTGGTTCGCATTCGGTTGTATGTGTATCATCGACAAAAATAAAAATATAGGTTTTGGAAATTCGCCTGCTTTCGAACTACCTATTAGCATTGTCAATAATCTATTATCCGGCAAAGAACTCGGCGATGTTATGGATAAAATAATGAACGAACAAAACACCAAACAACGCGGCGGTGCAATCGGCTTTTTTACAAACGGTGTAATGAGTAGAAATGAATTATATGTTGAAGGATTAAAAGTTGCCTTAATTCCTTTTTTACATAAAGATATGTTTTTTAAATAGCTTGCTCTCAACATTGAATTATTAGATATGAACAAGAGCAAAAAAATATTTCATGGGGGAAATTATGATTTTACCTATTTATCAAGTTGACGCATTCACATCAAAACTATTCGGCGGAAACCCGGCTGCCGTTGTTCCTTTAGAAAAATGGCTCGACGATTCTGTTTTGCAAAATATTGCTTCTGAAAATAATTTGGCTGAAACCGCCTTCTTTGTTAAAGAAGGAGATCAATATAACATTCGCTGGATGACGCCGACCGTTGAAGTACCTTTGTGCGGGCATGCAACTCTGGCGGCTGCTTACGTAATTTTTAATTTCATCGAAAAAGATTCGCAAAAAATTAAGTTTATTTCCAAAAGCGGTGAATTATTTGTTGCGCGCGACGGCGATTTGCTGTCATTAAATTTTCCGACAAATAAACCTCATGCAACGGATATTCCAAAAGAAATTTTTGAGTGTTTCGGAAAAGAGCCTATTGAAGTTTTGGCGAACGGATTTTTTCTATTAATCATTTTTGATTCGGAAGAATTTATAAAATCATACGAACCAAAATTTGAGATCATAAAAAAACTTCATCCCGATGCAGTGATAATTTCAGCAAAAGGAAAAAATGTTGATTTTGTTTCAAGAATGTTTGCACCAAATTCCGGAATTAACGAAGACCCCGTAACCGGTTCGGCCCATACCGTGCTGGTTCCCTATTGGTCGGAAATACTCGGAAAGAAAAAATTATTAGCGCATCAAATTTCAAAACGGGGTGGTGAACTGATTTGTGAAGATCAGGGTCAAAGAACTAAAATTTCCGGCAAAGCCGTGCTCTACTTAACAGGTAATATATATTTGAATTTATAATTTGAAAAAATATCTGCATATTATGCGCGAAAATATTACTAAGTGCGAAAAATTTGCGCAAATAAACTATCTTACCATTTGAATTTTAACAAGATTGAATGATTCGTCTAATTATTACAATATCTGTTATAGTAATCGCAATTCTGTTTACATCTTGCGATGCACCTAGGTTAAATCCCCTGGATCCGCAAAGTCCGGCTTATAATATCGGGCAATTGGACGGATATGTTTTTTCTTATCCGCGCGATCCTCTGCAGGGTGCACGGGTTACGTTTAAAGAGCAAAATCTTTCCGTAATTACCGATATTAACGGGTATTACAAAATAGAAAACGCAAGTTTACAAAACGGAATTGTCTATATTGAAAAGGAAGGATTTAAAAAAGATTCTGTTTTTGTTGTTTGGAATAATCAAAAAAATCTTCGACTTGAAGAAAGAAGATTAGACTATACAAGCGGAAGGATCAAAGGAGTTGTAAGAGCCGCAGCACCTTCTTTGAAAGCATTACAAAATGTAAAAGTCCTTTGGAAGAACAATAATATTTTAACAAGCACCAACCAACAAGGTGAATTTATTTTTGAAAATACATTATATGAAAGCGGCTGGTTGTTTTTTGAAACCGCAAATTACAGCACAGATTCATTTTATGTTGAATTAAACAACCAAAGAGAAGGATCTAAAGATATCGGCACAATATATTTGAATTCAATACCGATACTGCATAATTTTGAATTGTTTACAAGCGTTGAAAACAAACCGCCTAACATTATAAACTATCGCATTGAAGTACATGCCGAAATCTCCGACGAAGAAGGAGACATAGACAGCATATTTCTTAAATGTGATGAATTACAAATTTCCAAAGCAATTAATTATAATCTCTCAACCCGTCGGTTTGAGGGAAGGTTTAAAACGTTAGAATTAAATCTTTCGTCGATTGAAGATGTTATCGGTAAAGATTTTTATATTGTAGTACTCGACAGAAACAGCAAAACGTTTGATGTTGGTTCTTCCAACATAAAAAGAGTAATTAATGATTATGTCGGGATACGATCTCCTGCAAACGACGAGTTTACAAGTTCGCTGCCTGCGTTTTCATGGAATCGTTTTCAGCCGGGATTTAATTTT
>CAZRMG010000388.1:0-1453 GCA_964601095.1 uncultured Melioribacteraceae bacterium
CCAGGTATCGCCAATCATAAAATAAGGAGTGCCGTCTGCGTATTGAAGTGCATGCCCGCTTTGAGCAGGCCGTATAAATCCCCTTCTGTTCGGATTTTCATTCTTCTCATTTTCATTCCATTCAACTGCAGTAAACGAACCTGACTTATTGTTTAATCCTTCATCATCAGGTTGATTAGAACCGCTTTGCCATTTCCAAAGCCCCGGTGCGGTTGCAACAACGCGAACTATAAAAGTATTTCCGCCGTCCCAAAATCCATACACCCTTTTGTTAAAACCGGGTCCTTTCAATTCTATCCAGCAATCAACATCCATATAAATATTATTATAATTTCTATTTGCTTGCAGCTTTATTTCTTTCATTTCCCATACATGAATCTTTGCTTCTCCGCCGCCCGAAACTTTATTTAAAGAAATAAGCAACGTTAAAATGAAAATTAGAGAAAAGGATTTTGAAGAAATGATTCTCATATAAAACTCCGATATGTATTGTAAAACATTATAAATTCTTTGCGAATTAATTTTTATTTATTGTCCGCTTACATAATATTTTAGCATTAATTCGGTTAGTAATAAAATCATATTATAGCGTTTTAACAAATTTTAGTTCGTCTTTTATTGGAATTCTGTTTCCGTCAACAAGGGGAATTAGCAGCTTATATTTTTAAATCATTCCTTTATTTCCGAAATAAATTTTGCACCGCAACGATAACAAGCGGCCAAGGGTTTTTCGCGCCTGTACTTCCTGAATTTAGTTGCACACTCGCTATTCCAAACTTCCTCAATAGTTGAATTCTTCACATTGCCTATTGTATAATCCGGCAAATCCACGCAAAAGTTTGCGCTGCCGTCCGGCTGAATATCTATTAGGTTTTCCACATTTGAACATTTTGTTGAACCAACCGGAGTAATGGAATCCTTAAACCATATTTTATATTCTTCTTGGGTCAAAGGCATATAAGGAAAATTTTCTATTCCATTTAATTCGGTAAGATATTTATTGTGCCGTTCACTAAATAATTTGAAATCAACGCCGGATTCTTCGTGATGAAAACCCTTCCATGAAAATGCCGTGCAATCAAAATTTGTTTTTAATTCTTCTTCATATTTCTTACCGACTTCTGTCGAGTAAAAAAAATACGGCACAATGTTAATAGAATTTATACCAATGCTTCGGGCTGCATCAGGCATTTTATCCAGACTGTGATAATTGTACTTGCTTATAGTAAAGCATATGCTTTTACTGATTTTTTTTGAACTACTTTTTTCTAAATCGTTCAGCAAAGCAATATTGTCTTTAATTTTATTGAACTTCTCTTCAATGCTCAAGTCCCCAAAACCAAAACCATACTCATCGTTAATAATACAATCATAGATATATAAATCTGTGATACTAATACCCTCTGACAATAATTGCTCATGGGCTTTACTAATGCTATCCATTTTGTCGTAC
>CAZRMG010000388.1:1463-3309 GCA_964601095.1 uncultured Melioribacteraceae bacterium
GCTCAGCTTGAGGCGCTGGAGGCAAGGCTAAAGAAAATGTAATATGCATATTTCCAATCCTTACAAGATCACGCGCAAATTTTTCTATTATTGTCCCGTTTGTATCTATTGAAAGAAAAATCCCTTTTTCACTAATGTAATCAAGCAGTTCAATAATTCCTTTAAACAAAAAAGGTTCACCTCCGCGGATAAGAATGAATCTTATTTTGTGCTGCGATATTTCATCAACAAGTTTTTTCCAACAGAACAAATCCATCTGCGAGCTGACTTTTGCCGAATCGTTCTTAATATACCCGTTCTCGCTCCATTGCCCGCACATTCGGCAACGCAGGTTGCAATTATTAGTTAATGTGAAAGATATAAATTCCGGGAAGTCCATTGTACCATCTCCTTAATTTCATACAATCAATATCGACAATGGTGAAAATAAAGAATCCGCATACTTCAAAGAAATTCTTTTTGGAATGCGGATTCATCTGTAATTTTATTTTACCGGTGGATAAGCACCAATATATTGTCTTGTAATACCAAGCAGTTTACCAATGTTTGCTGGTAGTTTTGCACCGTTTGATACATCAGAAAAATTTTGTGCCGGTTGGTAATTGCCGAGTTCAACACTTTTGAATAAAGGACCGTTATAATTCGAGAAAAATTTACTGCTGGTTGAAATATTTGGCTGAAGCTGTTTTAATTCATCGATTGAGCTTAGCAAAGATTGGCACTTCTCATTTTGAACCGGGCTCCACAGAATAATCGGGTAATCTTTAGCCCCGGCACCGCGTACATAAATATTATTATCGAGTTGTGTTAATTGAGAGTTTGTTACTTTTTCGCAGAGTACGGCAGGCTGCCAAACATAGAGCAATAGTCTGTCGAAATCTTTATCGCCGTACATTAAGTTGTTAACAAAAATATGTCCATCGCGTTCATCAACATCGGGACCAGCGCTTGGATGCCATCCGAAATGATCACTCGCGGCGCTTCTTGTATTACGCGCGATGCAAGCTGTACTGTTTATAAATGTATTGTTATAAATGTGAACATCCGAACTGTTGAGCACCCAAATACCGTGATCGCAGTTAACGAAGACATTACCTGCGCATAATGCACCTTTTGATATCTCAAAGAAAAACCCGTTATCGCTCGGCCACGGCTGTTCTGTTGAAAATGTACTTTTAATATTGCCAACGCCTTCAATCCAGTTGTTTGTAAAAACACCGTCAACATTTCCTACATCGTACCAAATACCGTTTGAATAAGGTTGCTCAATTACAAGATTGTCGTTGCATGTAACTCTATAACTTTGATTAAATATTTTTACCGCGGCAGGATAGTATCCTGTTATTCTTTCAATATTATTCCTCCTAAAAATATTCTTTTCCAAAAGCACATCATTCGATGATAATACATATACGCCTTCGGTACTTGTATCGCTAATAAGACAGTTGCGCATTACTAATTTATCACCGCGGAAATATCCGGCAACTCTGGAACAAAAAGATATTGTACAATTTTCGAAGACAGTTCCTACAACATCTTTACCGTGATTAGCTTCATTTGATAATCCTTCTGGTTCTGTTCCTTCAATTTCTACTGCACGGTAGGCGTATTGCGTAAAAGTAATACCTCGGATTACGGGACCAATTTTATCCGACTTTTTACCATGCACATCTTTTGTTGTTCTTGTAAACGCAGCGTTGAACGCGGTAATTTCTATTAAATGATCTTTGGGATCAAAACCTATGTAAACAAGTCCGGTTTCGTAGTCAATAAAGAAAGAGTTCTCATCAACTTCGCCTTCCCATCCGGCAGATCCATTCATGCCATTCTGAACATCCACGGTAAG
>CAZRMG010000389.1:0-974 GCA_964601095.1 uncultured Melioribacteraceae bacterium
TATTTTGTTATTTAATTATTAAAATGGAACACTGATTAATTATTATAGCTTATGATTTATTATGAGCAATCTTAAAAGATCAGATAGTATGTGCTATACTACATGCAATAATATTTTGTTTCATATTGACGAATAAATTATTTTCACAAAAGATATTTACTACTTCGAGGGACTAATGAAAAGATATATTTTATTTACAGTCATATTGTTTACAACAATAATATGTGCACAGCAAAACCCAATAAATCCTCAAATAACTTCGGAAGAAATAAAAGAACATATTAGATTTCTTGCATCGGACGAATTAAAAGGAAGGTTTTCCGGTACTGCCGAAGAAAGAATTGCAGGAGATTATATAAAGCGAGATTTTGAAATTAACGGATTAAAACCGGCATTCGGACAAAGTTATTTCCAGGAATTTCCGTTTATAGAAAAAATTGAATTAACTGAAAACAATTCATTATTATTTGAAATGGACGGCAGGAAAAAATCACTTGATTTGTTCAAAGATTTCATCACAATGCCGTTTTCAGGCAAAGGGAAATTTAACGGCGAATTAATCTTTGCCGGCTATGGAATTTCGGCTCCGAAATTAAATTACGATGATTACGAAGGAATTGATGTTACAAACAAAATCGTTGTAGTTATGCGCTATCATCCCGAACACGATAGTTCAAAATCAAGTTTCGACAGACTTTCTTCATTCCGTCAAAAAGCTATCACGGCTAAAGAAAAAGGCGCAGCGGGAATTATTTTTATCAACGGTTTCCGCCCAAAGAATGATGAAGATAATTTAATGTCTCTCCGTTACGACGGCGCTTCGGGTATGAAAGATTTTTCAGTGCTTCAGGTTAAAAGAGAATTAATAAATCAATTATTCAAATCAAACGGATTGGATTTAGCTGAGCTGCAAAATAAAATTGATTCATCAAAAAAACCTTCGTCATTCATTTTCAAAAATGTAAATGTTAGCG
>CAZRMG010000389.1:984-3292 GCA_964601095.1 uncultured Melioribacteraceae bacterium
TGTTTTAGAAGGTAACGACCCAGTTTTAAAAAACGAATATATAATTATCGGCGCGCATTACGACCATCTTGGAATAGACCAGGCAATGGGTTCTTCAATGTACAAAGGCACTGACAAACAAATCCACAACGGGGCCGACGATAATGCATCGGGAACTGCAGGCGTTATTGAGCTTGCCGAAAAATTTTCTTCCATAAAAGATAAAATAAAACGAAGTATAATTTTTCTTGCTTTCTCAGGCGAGGAGCTCGGCATTTTAGGTTCTACTAATTATGTGAATAATCCTTCCGTTCCAATTGAAAGTATTGCAGCGATGTTAAATATGGATATGATCGGCAGATTAAATGAAGAAAGCAATTTGACAATTATTGGAGCCGGTACTTCTTCACAATGGAAAAATATTTTAAACGATAAGAATAAATACGGTTTTAAACTTGCCTTCAATGACGGCGGTTCGGGCGGAAGCGATCATCAATCGTTCAGCAATAAAAACATACCCGTTATGTTTTTCTTCACCGGCACACACACGGATTATCACAAACCTTCGGACGATTGGGATAAGATAAATTACAGCGGACAGGAAAATGTTACAAATTATATTTATGATGTCGCTTATTCAATTGATCAACTTGAAAAACGCCCGGATTATGTTAAAGTTGAAGAACCCACAAACCGCGGTGCACCGCGTTCGCGTGTTACCGTTGGGACTGTACCTGAATTCGGGTACAGCGGGAACGGGTATAAATTATCGGGAGTTACCGAAGGCGGACCCGGCGCAAAAGCAGGAATGAAAGCCGGAGATATCATTATTAAGTTCGGACCTAAAACAGTTAACAACATTTATGATTTTATGTACGCAATGGGCGATTACAAAGCTGGCGATAAGGTTGACGTTGTTGTTTTACGTGAAGGTAAAGAAGTAACACTAAATGTTGAGTTGGCAACAAAATAAAAATTACTCAGCTGCTTTGCGCTTCAGCAAGTAAAAATATTTCTCGCTAAGGCGCAAAGTTAAATTACTTGTTATGCAGAATCATTTTTAAGGTCTTTCACATCTTCATAAAATTTTTCAGTAGATTGGATTAATTTGTAAAAAGCGCACCTTAATGATGCGCTTTTTAACTTTTTCTCCGTCAATATACTTCGAACAAGTTATTGATTTTTTCATGTGTTCCTTTACTTAACTAACAACATTTTTTTCACTTGAGAGTATTTTTTATTCTGCACGGTTGATTCACCAACTATTGTATAAATATAGATTCCCGACGCCAATCTACTTCCGTTAAATGATTGCTCATGATAACCGGCATTCTGAATCCCGTTAAAAAGTGTCTGTACTTCCTGACCGAGTATATTGTAGATCATTACTATTACTTTACTTTCCTCTGGCAATCCGTATCTTATTATCGTACTCGGATTAAATGGATTCGGATAGTTTTGGTATAATTCAAATTCTTTTGGAATTTGACCCCCTAATTCCTCAACTCCAGTTACGTTTCGGATTACATTAATTACCATTGAAGTTTCACCTATTCCTCCATCTTCATCTGTAGCTATTATTGTTAATGTTGTATTCCCTCTATATCCTTCTGCCGCCGATAAATTCAATATTCCGTTTTCGGAATCGAAACTAAAATACAAGGAATCGTTACTGACATGAAACTCGAACTTCAATAATTCTGTGGGTGTTTCAACATCACTTATAATTTCAAAAATATCCAGATGGTGAGCTTCGCTACCGCTTAATTTCAATGTGTCCGTTACCATGCCAACAAATTTCGGAAGATCGTTTACAGAAATTATATTTATAGCAAATGGCGCACTTGTGATTGTATGTCCATCCGATACTTTTATAATTATTGAATCGAGACCATTCCAATTCTTTTTTGGTTGGATGTATAGCAATGAATCGTTCTTTTCAGTTATGGTTAAATTATCACCAGAATATTCAAAACTTATCATCAATTCATCCACCGAGTTATCCTTGTCGGATATGAATGGAGACAATGCATTATATGTTATGGTAAGAGATTCGTCCTCATTAACCGAAGGCGGACTAAGCTGAAAACTTACAATCGGCGCATCATTAATATCGGTTATGTTAATTAACCTTGATACGACAATACTATTTTCATCACCATCATTTACTGCAAAACTTATTGTTCTTGGTGATGTATTCGGATTGTTGCTTTTGTTTGAATACTTCACATTGCGCAAGGATGTTTCGTAGTCAGCTTTTGTTGCAGTGCCGCTCAACTTCAATGTTCCGGTAGATACGTCCCATGTTGCGGAAATACCATTCGTGCTA
>CAZRMG010000390.1:0-3289 GCA_964601095.1 uncultured Melioribacteraceae bacterium
TAAAGATTAACGGGAGTTACAGAACATGACGCAGCCGAATTACAGGAAAGAAGATGTTTTAATAGAAGCTCTTCCGTACATACAGCAATTTGAACGTACAACTTTTGTTATAAAATACGGCGGCGCCGTGATGCAGGAAGAAAATCTAAAACAGATGGTTGCACAGGATGTTACCCTGCTTCGTAAAATTGGAATTGATGTTGTTGTAGTTCATGGCGGCGGAAAAGAAATTACATCGCTTGCGGAAAAACTATCTGTCGAAACAAAATTTGTGAACGGGCAAAGATATACAAATGAAGAAATGCGTGATGTTGTGCAAATGGTTCTCGCGGGTTCGATAAATAAAGATATTGTTAGAAGAATAAATATGCACGGCGGAAGAGCTGTTGGTGTTAGCGGGATAGATGCAAATCTTGTTGAAGTAAAACAATTCAACGAAGAACTTGGGTTGGTGGGTGAGGTAACTTCGGTAAATTCATCATTCATAAAAAATCTTTTAAAGGATGGATACCTTCCGGTTATTGCACCGATTGGTGTTGACGACAAAGGCACAGTTTATAATGTTAATGCAGATATTGCCGCTGGTCCAATTGCGGCATCACTTGATGCAGCTAAGCTTGTTTATTTGACTGATATTGAAGGAGTCAAAGCAAATGACGAATTGGTTTCGCATCTCTCCCAAGCAGATGTTCATAATTTTATAAAAGACGGAACGATTAGCGGCGGGATGATTCCTAAAGTTGAATCGGCTTTGTCTGCATTGGAAGCGGGCGTTCAAAAAGTTCATATAATTGATGGAAGAGTGCCGCATGCACTTCTTCTTGAAATATTTACAAAAGAAGGAATTGGAACTGAGATAGTTGCCGACTAGGGTAAACTTTAATATTCCCCTTAATTTAACATTTGGGTAATAGAGGAGCGTCATTCATAAAATTAAAGCGAGATAATTATGAGCAAAAAATTAGAAGAAATCCAAAAGCGTCATTCGCTTATTAAGAATCTAATTTCTACACAGGAAATATTAAATCAAACCCAACTTCAAAAAATCCTAAAGAAAAATGGTGTGGATGTAACGCAAGCTACATTATCAAGAGATTTATCCGAACTTGGAGTTTTACGTGTGCCTTCTTCAAACGGTATTGTCTATAAAATTAATCCCGCCGGCGACGAAGTTGCTTTAAAAACACACATTGCCGATGAAATAATTTCTATTGACGCGAATGAATCTTTAATAGTAATTAAAACATATCCGGGAAGAGCGCAGGGTGTTGCGGTTATGTTAGATAAACAAAATCCAACTGAAAGCATTGGTACTCTCGCCGGAGACGATGCCATAATAATAGTACCCCGTTCAACAAAAAATATAAAGAGAACGATTGATCAAATAAAAACAATATTAGGAATACAATAATGTCGAAGAACAAAATAGTTGTAGCGTATTCAGGTGGACTAGATACATCGGTTATGGTTAAGTGGCTTAAAGAAAATTATGACGCGGATATTATTACTTTCACGGGTAATTTAGGTCAAACTAAAGAGTTGATAGGTCTTGAGGAAAAAGCTATAAATTCAGGCGCATCAAAAGCTTATGTTGAAGATCTTACAAAAATATTTTTAGATGAATATGCTTTCCCGGCATTGAAAGCCGGGGCAATGTACGAAGAAGCGTATCCGATGGCTTGTTCACTCGGAAGACCTTTGTTGGCAAAAACACTTGTTGACGTTGCCCGTAAAGAAGGCGCAAACATGGTCGCTCACGGTTGTACTGGAAAAGGAAATGACCAGGTTCGTTTTGAAGTTTCTGTTGGAGCTCTTGCGCCGGATTTACAAAACCTCGCTCCACTTAGAACGTGGGAATTTAAAAGCCGTGAAGAAGAAATTGATTACGCAAAGAAACATAACATCCCGGTTCTTGTAACAAAAGACAAACCATATTCAATTGATGAGAATATTTGGGGTACGGCTATTGAATGCGGTATTCTTGAAGACCCAATGGCTGAACCACCGACAGATGCCTACCAGCATACGGTAGCTCCCGAAAATGCACCAGACATCGCTGAAACTGTTTCTATTGAATTTGAAAAAGGTATTCCAATTTCTGTTAATGGAAAAAAATTAGACAGCGTTTTGCTTGTTAAACTTCTAAATGATATCGCCGGTAAAAACGGTGTTGGAAGAATCGATTTAATTGAGAATAGATTGGTTGGAATTAAATCCCGCGAAGTTTACGAATCACCGGCGGCAACAGTTTTACATTTTGCTCATAAAGAGTTAGAGAGAATTACACTCGAAAAATCTGTAGCGCATTATAAAGTGAAAATAGCTCAAGAATACTCGGATTTGATTTATAACGGTTTATGGTTTACCCCTTTAAGGGAAGCTCTTCAAGCATTCATTGATAAAACACAGGAAAAAGTTACCGGACTTGTAATACTAAAACTTTATAAGGGAACAATAAGAATTGTTGGAAGAACCTCGCCGTATTCTCTATACGATCCGGCGCTTGCAACTTACACAATAGAAGATCAATTTGACCATACAGCTTCCGAAGGATTTATTAAAATCTACGGATTGCCGTACAAAACAATTAACCGTGTAATGCAAAAGGCAAAAGCGGAAGGAAAATAAATAAAGTTATTTCCTGTTGAAAAAATCGGGATATGCAAATGGCAATTTGGAACAGCAGGTTTAAAAAATCATTGGATGAAACAGCGCTTAAATTTTCTTCATCAATTGATATTGACGGCAAAATGTACAACGAAGATATAGATGGAAGCAAAGCGCATGTAAAAATGCTGGTGAAACAAAAAATTGTTTCAGCCGCGGATGGAAATGCTATTCTAAAAGCATTGGATGAAATTAGAAACGAAATTGAAACGGGTAAGTTGAAATATGATTGGCGAAAAGAAGATATTCATTCGTTGATCGAGGAAAGACTTGTTGAAAAAATCGGCGAGCGCGGCTCGCCTCGCTTTGGAGTCGAAGCGGGAAAGCGGCTTCACACCGCACGCAGCAGGAATGACCAGGTTGCACTTGATGAAAGATTGTACATGCGTAAAGAAATTAAAGAGTTGATAAAACTTGTCCGTTCATTGCAAAAAGTATTTTTGGCAAAAGCCGAAAAATATAAGAATACGATAGTGCCCGGCTACACACATTTGCAGCGTGCGCAGCCGCTTTTGTTTGCGCATCATTTAATTGCTTATATATCTATGCTTGAACGCGATGTTGAAAGATTGAATGATATAATGAAACGCGCAAACCGCTCCCCATTGGGAGCCGCCGCGCT
>CAZRMG010000391.1:0-3256 GCA_964601095.1 uncultured Melioribacteraceae bacterium
TTTAACTTACCTTCATAATATGCTTCTTGATTAAACTTGTTCAGCACATTTCTATTATAAAAAACGTAACCAACATTTCCGTATCCGCCCCATTTGATTTCCTGTGCATGCAAAAAAGAAGTTAGGAAGATTAGAAGAAAAGGGAAGCTTTTAACCAGCAATTTAATTTTCATATTTAATTGTCATCATTATTGTTGAATGTAAAAATAATTAAAGAAGAAATGAGTAAACAATTTTTAGTCGGTATTAAAATACTTTTTGGGATATTCGAATAAAAATGTTTTTCCTTTACCGTGCTCAACTGTATTCCATGTTTCTTCGTTAAACTCAATTCCAACAATAGAACAAGTAGGCATATTATCAATAAGTTTATTGCCGAGATGATTTGCGTAATATGTTATTGTCGGGTTGTGCCCGAAAAGAAAAACAGTTGAATAAATGTCAGACATATTTTGAATTATATTTTCAAGTTCGCGAATTCCGGCTTCATAAATGGTTTCATCATAAATTATTTTTTTCTTTTTGTATCCTAATTCTTCCGCAAAAAAATCCGCGGTAGTTGCTGCACGCAAAGCTGGACTTGTATAAATAATATCCGGTTTAATATTTTCTTTGTTTAATAACTTGGACATAAACGGAGCATCGCGCAAGCCCCTTTTATTTAATGGGCGTTCAAAATCGGAAAGATCATGATTATCCCAGCTCGATTTTGCATGACGTATTAAAAAAAGTTTTTTCATAAACATTGGTTAAAAGAAAGGAACTAAATTAGTTGGCGTTGATGAAAACAATATTGCAATTACGAATGTAATTACAGACAAAATTAGTCCGTATATAAAAATGTTGTAACAAATTCTTAAATACCTGTATTTGTGACCCAATACCTGCCCAAGGTTATAAAAGTCCTTAATCATGGAATCGTATAAATATTTTTTATCGCCTATCATTTCGTTCATTCCCCAAGCAAAATCTCCGAGATTCATTTTATAAAAATTGCCAAAGAACAGAAGGTTAGCTTTTTTATTGTGAATATCTTCCTTTGTGAAAATGCCAGAAGAAATTTTAGGGCGCGTTACAACCACAGCAAAAATCAATGTAACAAGACTAACTAAAATCATTGTGAAAGTAGGAATGATCAAATGCGGATTTTTATCAAGCTTGCTTGCAAGAAGCGCAAACAGAGCAGTGAGGACAAGAGTGTTGACGCTGATCATGATATTTGCTTTGCTGTCTGCCATGGCGCTGAATTCTACATGGGTACGCACGACATTGCGGAACATAGTTTCAACTCCGCGTCCGCCTATTTCTATGCTTTGTTTTTTAGTTTTTTTTTTGATCTGATTCTTTTTTGAATTTTCGTCATCCTCTTCAACAATTTTTCTAAGATTTTTCTGAAGCTTTTTTAGATTTTTCTGTTTTTGGGGCTCCAATTCGTTTCTAGCGTACTCGGTAAAAAATTTATGGTGATGCATAAAATCAATTGTTTTTTTCAGCCACTCGTATTCCGTTAAAGTTCTTCCGAAGTGAAATTCAAATTCTTCTCTAAACAGATCATTTCTTTTGTTGAAGTAATTCTTTCCGAGATGAGATAGGTCGGCATCGCATACGATTTCTTCCAAAAGATTTTTCGGTGTCTGCGGTACTTTTGTTGCCAGGATACAATTTTTAATTTTCTTAATTTTTTCAGGCGGATAACTTTCTTCGGCGAGGTATTCTTCTGCATATTCCGCGCTTACTTCTTCATGCCCGTCAATTTTGGCGAGGTAACCCACGTCATGAAACCATGCGGCGAGAATAACGATTTCCAATTCTTCTTCATTTAAATTTACTGCAGCGCCTATATTTTCAACTGCATTTACAACTTCTCGTGTGTGATCGATGCTGTGGTAAACTATATTTTGAAGAGAATTTTTATTAAGAAGATTTGTTACATAATCTTCGGCTTTTTGAATTATTGACTCATTCATAGTATTGCAGCCACCCTCTTTTTACACGCGCTAATTTAATAAATTCTCAACAAGAGAATAATAAAATCATTAAATGTTTACCGCAAAAATTTAGTGATGCATTTGATGCTGATTCATCATTTTGCCGGAGTTGTATTTAGGACTAATAAAAGGAATGCCTAAATTCATTCCGCGCAGTATAAATAAAACAGCAAGTATTACGGCAAAAACCGGTATCAACTTATTAATTCTTTTTTTGATATTAATATTAATTACTTTCCCTAAAACTGCGGTGGCAAGCATCACAGGCATTGTACCGAGTCCGAACAAAGCCATATATAAAGAACCACCCAACACACTACCTGTAGAAATTGATCCGGCGATTCCTACGTAAACAAATCCGCAAGGTAAAAGCCCGTTTAATAATCCGATTGTAAAAAGAGATGAATTTGATTTATTCGATATAAGTTTTGAGAATTGTTTTTTAATAAAATTTGTTGAGCTTTTATAAATGAATGTATCAGCAGCTTTCGCCTTTATTTTACGCGGTGTAAAAACATATAATAAAATTATTACTCCAAAAGCTATTGATAAATATTGCTGAAGTCCGAACAATACTAATCTTTGTCCGAATAAGCCGAACAGTGCGCCCATTAAAGCATATGTAACTACTCTTCCAAGATTATAGAGAATTCTGCCAAAAAATATTTTTAACTGTGATTCGCCGAAAACCGGGAGTGCCAATACGATAGGACCGCACATCCCGATACAATGTAAACTGCCGAAAAGTCCAACTACAAATCCTGTCCAAATTTCCATTTAATTCACCATTATAAGTTTTTCGTTGTAGTACGAATTATTTTTTGCAAACCAATCAACTTTTATTTTCCAGAGTCCCTTTTCAAATTCGAGAACAGAAACACTCTGAAGAATAGATGAATCGGGTTTTATTTCCAAAGTAAAATCTTGTTCATCATCCGAAGGGCGGTAGAAAAAAATTGTACCGCCGATTTCAGTTTGTGAAAATATTTTAGGAAAATAAAAATTAATATTTACGCCTTCCTGCTGTATTAAAAGCTGTTCGGGCAATTCGCTCGTTCTTTTAATTTTATCGATTTGTTCCTGATAATTAATTCCATTAGCGTAGTAATCCTCTGTTTCAAGAATAACATCCTGGTTCATAAAAATATATACCATGATTAAAACACCGGCCATAAATAAAATATAAACAGCGGCAATTCCGCTGCCCCAGTTAAGTTTCATCAATTCACCTTTCCAAGAAATGCTGTTTGAATAACATCCAATACTTT
>CAZRMG010000392.1:0-3242 GCA_964601095.1 uncultured Melioribacteraceae bacterium
GGAAGCTTCGCAAAGAATAAATACCATTTATGTAAATATTACGAGGATGGTTCTTGCCATAATTTTTCTTGTTATCACAATGCTTTTATTTGGAATTCAAATAGATCTTTCATTCAAACAAGTTTTCTATCTATCGATAAGTGGAATCATAGGTTTAATTATCGGTGATACATTTTTGTTTAAAGCATATCAAAATATAGGAGCCCGTTTAGGAATGTTGATAATGGCTCTTGCGCCTGCAATTGCCGCTTTACTCGCTTATGTTTTTTTGAATGAAAATTTATCCTTTTTAGGCGTGGCGGGCATAATAATAACTATTGCCGGAGTTGCGCTTGTAGTTTTTGAAAGACAGGAAATTCCATCATCAAAGTATAAAATTGATAAGTTGGGAATTTTTTATGCATTCCTTGGAGCGGTTGGTCAAGCGGTTGGATTAATCTTTGCAAAGTTTGCTTTGAACGAAGGGCCGATAAACGGATTTACCGCAAACTTGATGAGACTTTTTTCATCGGTAATAATTCTTTATCCGCTTGCAGTAATGACAAAAAGATTTCATAAACCAATAACTGTTTTTGTAAAGGATAAAAAAGCATTTATCTTCACTGCGGTTGGTGCGGTTCTCGGTCCGTTTTTAGGAATTACATTGAGCATTGTGTCAATAACTTATGCGAAGATTGGAATTGCTTCTACCTTAATGGCTACAAGCCCAATTATTATGCTGCCTATGGTTAGATATTATTACAAGGAAAAATTATCATGGATTTCAATACTCGGCGCCTTTGTTGCCGTGGGTGGAGTTGCGCTGTTGTTCCTTGTTTAAGAAGAGGTTATTCCCGATAAAGCTTCGGTGATTTTTTCTTTTAGTTCGGAATGGCTATATGGTTTAGACAAATAAAAATGCGGTTGCACTTTTTTTAATTTGTCCAGTGTTTCTTTGTCGCTATAAGCCGAGACGAAAATGATAGCCGGTTTGTGAAAACTAAAAATCTTCAGCGCCGTTTCTATTCCGTTTAAATCTCCCTTTATATTGATGTCCATTAAAATTACATCCGGTAAAAATTTTTGGGCAAGTTCCAATGCTTTATGAGAATTTGAAGCTTTGCCTATAACATTAAAACCGCTTGATTGCAAAGCAAATTCAATTTCCATTGCTACAATTATCTCGTCTTCTACAATCAATATCTTAATGGGTGTTTGCATTATATGTTTTTATCCTTGTTAAGTATTATTGTGAATTTTGTGCCGTTGTGTGTATCAATAAATAATTCCGCGTCAATCTGCATGCATAAATTATTCACAAGTTTTAAGCCAAGCGAATCAGTGTTTTCAATATCAAAATTTTCAGGCAAACCAATGCCGTTATCTTCCACTATCACTT
The DNA here is from genome assembly GCA_964601095.1 of uncultured Melioribacteraceae bacterium. Classification (GTDB taxonomy): domain Bacteria; phylum Bacteroidota; class Ignavibacteria; order Ignavibacteriales; family Melioribacteraceae; genus JAEWUC01. Next base: position 1,379 of record CAZRMG010000392.1, read on the forward strand.
TATCCTGCCCATCCGGATTTCGCATTGTCGATATTTTTATTCTGTTATTTTCAAAATCGTTGGGACCGGCAAAAGCGTACTTGTAAGAGTTGGAAATTAACTCACTTAAAATAAGTCCTAGTGGAACAACAGTATCCAAAGGAAGAATTAAATTTTCTAAATCATATTCAAATTGAATTTTTGAATTAGAACCCGAGTAAGTTTCTTTAATATAAGACGAAAGATTCATAATATATTCGCGCAGATCAATCTGCGAAAAATTTTGCGATTGATAAAGCTTTTCATGAACAAGTGCCATGGATTTAATTCTATTCTGGCTGTCACGGAAAATTGCAAGATTTTCTTCATCTTTAATGTATCTTATTTGAAGATTCAGCAAAGAAGTAATTATCTGCAAATTGTTTTTTACCCTATGATGAATTTCTTTAAGCAGTACATCTTTTTCTTTAACGGAATTTTGCAATGAAATTTCCGCCTTCTTTCTTTCACTAATTTCACCAGAAAGAACCTCGTTGATAATTTCAAGTTGATAAGTCCGCTCCTTTACTTTTGCTTCAAGATTTTCTTTGGCGGCTCTCAGTGAGTCGGTCATTTTGTTAAATGAAATTGCAAGACTCTCAAGTTCATCACCGGTTTTAACATTTGTTTTTGCGTTAAGATTACCTTCCGCAAGTTCTTTTGTTGCATTATCCAATGATATTATGGGCTCGGTTAAACGTTTTGCAAAATAACTTGATGAAATAAAACCAATAATAGCCATAGCGACTGCCAGCCAAGTTAGCCGGTAAGTAATCTGTGTTCTGCTTTCGTAATAATAATCCAATGATAGACCAACTTCTATCCAGCCCCAATTCAAACCTGAATAATCGAAAGGGACATATTTTTTATATACATTTTCTTTTATCAATTCCGAATACTCAATCTTACCTTCTTGAATTGAATTATCAGTTGTTTTAACAGAATCAAATTTCTGTTCCCAATGATCGCTTGTAAAAAACAGTGTGTACCCGTTTGTTTTAACAAGTTTCAAATATAGTATCGATTTGCTTTCCTTAACTATATTTATGCAATGGTCAACAACAAGCCCGTATTCCTCGGTAATTAAAGAAGTGGAATTTGCATGAAGGATAGATGTTGCAATATCTTCCGCCTCGTTGTCCATGCGGCTTAATACAGTATTCTGCTGAAACGGTATTGTGAATGAAACAAAAAATATAATTGTTGCCACTATTAACAACCAAACCCAAAGTGTTAATTTCCACGAAATTTTTCTTTGGAAATTTATAATTGCATTCTTTATTTGAGATAACAGTGACACTTAGTTTGCCTATAATTATATGTTTTTGATAAATATATCATCTCTTTTGTTTTATTAATGAGTTGTATTCGTCTAAAAGCAACTCTACATTTTGCAATTCTGAGATATTTGATTTGTCGACCCTAATTGCTTTAAATATTTTCAAAATACTTCTACCGTTCTCTGTTTTGTGTAGCTCTTTGGCCTCTTCAATAACCAAATCCAGTAATTCAGCTTTATGGTTCTTTCTGTAAGAAAGAATACTTGGTATAAACTGTGGCGAAGTACCGAGGACGTTTATCGATTTTTTTAATTGCGGATTAAGTTCGAACAAAGTATTCAATGTTGATATTCTAACAACACCGCAGTCAATTTTTGAGAAGAAAATATCATAAACAACTTTGGATTCGGTACTGAATAAATTTACCGACTTAAATGTATTCTCAATGTTGCGAAGTTTATTTCTGTGCAATAAAACTTCAATCCATTTTTCAACAAGCCAGTCCTTATAGTTTTTTGGCATCGCGAAGGATTTATTCTTTACGTCGACAATCTTATCAACGCCAC
>CAZRMG010000393.1:0-3225 GCA_964601095.1 uncultured Melioribacteraceae bacterium
ATTCGATTATACAATTATGATTGAACGTTTCAACAATTTGGGTGATGGGTTGGGTAATAAATTTGCTGAACTTTATAAAAATAATTATGAGTACCACCGCGATTTTGAAAGAGGAAAAATATCAAGAGAAGATTTTGTGAAAACAATGCTCGAAAGATTGGATAATAAAATCTCTGCCGATGAATTCTGTAAAATATTCTCGGATATATTTACTCTAAATCAAAATGTAATAGAGTTACTTCCGAGACTTAAAAAGAATTACACACTCTGTTTGCTTTCAAACACAAACGAGATACACGAGGAATACGGTTACAGGCACTATAAATTTTTGGAACACTTTGATAAATTATTTTTATCGCACGAAGTCGGGCATGTAAAACCAGAAAATGAAATTTATGCGGCGGTTGAAAATTTTACAGGCAAGCCGCCGGAAGAACATTTGTTCATCGATGATATTTTAGAATACGTGAACGGCGCAAAAAACTGCGGGTGGAATGCGATTCGGTTTACAACGTATGAAAACTTGATCAATGATTTTGTGAAATTCGAAATCATTATTAAATGATTGGTAGTAAAAAAATGCTTCATTCGTTTTCTGTTGTTTTGCGGAACAAAATAACAGAAGCATACTATTATTAAGCAGTTCGCATTAACCAAAAATAACCACGGATTTGTAAATTGATTTTTAATGAAAGTTGGATTATGTTCGATACAAATAAGATTCCGAAAGAATTCAAGTGATGTGTCTTTGTTCTAAGTTTATATCAATTAGTTTCTCAGTTTAAATCATGAGCTGAAAGAAGAGTTACTCTATGTTTTGAAATAAAATTTATGTTTTTGTATCGAGGGCGCAATGAAAATGAAACACAGAACTCAATCAATTGCCGCGACTTCTTGCCTCTTAATAGCTATTCAATTTATATGTCTTACCGGTTGTCTTACCGATATGGTAGTTGAACCAGCCAAGTTCAAAGAAATGATTAAGTATGATCCAAGTCGAATACTAAACTCTTTTAAGGACGGCAATTTAAGAACAATAATTTATGATATAATAATATCTGCAAGACCGGATAGTACTCTGGAAGGTAAAACTATAGAGTATATTTCGATAAAGGATTTTGAAAAAATAACTTCTCTGAATATTCAACAAAAAGGTATTGAAAATTTAGAAGGTATTCATCTCTGTAAAAACTTAACTCACATAGATATTTCTTCCAACCCGGTTAAGGATTTATTACCACTGTCGAACTTGAAAAAATTAATAAGTGTAAAAATATCTTATTGTAAATTAAATGATATATCTGCATTGTCTTCCATTACTTCACTTGAAATTTTAATTGCCGACAACAATAATATATCCGATATATCGGCACTTTCAAATCTACATAGTTTGAAACAATTATATATGATGGTTAATAAAATCAACAATATCTCGGCGTTAGAGAAATTAGACAATCTTAGATATGTACAATTACGTTTTAATTCTATAGTAGATGCTTCTCCGTTATCAAACAAGAAAAAAATAAAGACAATAGATTTAAATAATAATCAATTAAAAACTCTCCCGGATCTATCCGGATTAGTCGGTTTAGTCAATTTGCAAGCTTGTCAAAATAAACTTACGACTATAAGAGGATTTGAAAATTTAGAAAATTTACAAAGTGTGTGGTTGGTTGAGAATGAAATTACAGGTACTGTGGAATTATCTAATTTGCCCAACCTTCGGGATTTATCGCTTGGAGGCAATAAAATCTCTGCAATTGTGATTTCGTCAGAACTTGAAAAACTTGTACAACTTGAAATTTCGGGGAACCAAATTAGCGACCTGTCGTTTTTATTATTTACTCCTAATGCAAAATTCCTTTGGCTGAGCGGTAATAATTATACAGATCTGTCGCCGTTATCAAACTTAAAAGAACCGGAATACATCTCTGTATCAGGTAAATCTATTGTTGACTTTAGTGTTTTCGCAAATCTTACAAGTCTCAGAAATTTGGATATCAGCAATACCGGTTTGACAGATAGTAACATAAAAATTTTGTCTACGTTAAAAAATCTTGAAACATTCCAAATAAGGAATAATAACATTTCGGATATTTCTATTATTAGAAATTTTAAAAATCTGAAACACTTTAGTGCGGAGTTTAATGGAATTGAAAATATTGATCCGCTAAAAGAGTTGGCTTATTTAAATACAATAGAATTAGCTTTTAATTCGGTAAAAGATTTAACTCCGATTGTTGTATGTGAAGGAATGCGGACTAATTCTACACTTAACATTTATAATAATCCTTTGAGCGACACAGCTAAAAACATACAAGTTCCTTTATTGAGGGGAAGGGGAGTATATGTTGCTTTATGATTTTAAATTCTGCAAATAAATTTAGCGTAGTGTGTTGGTATCTTTATAATTCATAATGTTGTTAATTAATTTTTCTTTTCTCTCCACTTCCAAAAGAAATAAAACGGTAAACCGGCAGCGATCAAAACAACTCCCATCATAGCATTTTCCGTGTCGGCGATAATTGAATTCAACAAAAACACAACCGCAAACAAAACGAATATTGCAGGCGCGTACGGATAACCCCATGCTTTATAGGGGCGGTGTTCATCCGGCATTTTCTTTCTTAAAATAAAAACTCCGAATGCGCCCATTGCATAAAAAAGCCACGATGCGAAAATTACATAATCTGTAATTGTGTCAAACGAACCGGAAAGCACAAGCACACACGACCATACACCCTGCACAATTAACGCAACATGGGGCGTCCCAAATTTGGGATGTACTTTGCCGAGACTTGTAAAAAATAAATTTGCGCGCGCCATTGCGTATGGTATTCTTGCAGTTGCTAAAATGCTTCCGTTTAAAGCCCCGAATGTTGAAATGATTACGGCGATAGAAATTAACGATGCACCGGCGGGGCCGAATATCTTTTCCGCTGCCGATGCTGCAACAAGAGGAGAGTTGGCCATTTCATCTATCGGCAAAACATACAAGTAAGCTATATTTGTTAAAACATAAACACCTATTACAATCAATGTTCCGTAAATCAATGCGCGCGGAACATTCTTCTGTGCATTTTTAACCTCGCCCGAAACAAATGTTACGTTGTTCCATGCGTCGTAAGCCCAGAACGCCCCGGCAAATGAGAGTCCGATTAAACTTAACAAATTTGTTGTTGTTTGTTCGGGGATTGAAAAGCCCGAATAAACATTTGATAAACT
>CAZRMG010000394.1:0-1086 GCA_964601095.1 uncultured Melioribacteraceae bacterium
ATCATATCGGCATTTTCAATTACAAATGCTCAATTCAAAGATCAATTGGATAAACAGATTGATTATAAAAGCGGAATTCTAAACGGCAGTTCTTCTTCACTATTTAGTTTTTTCAATCCGGAAAATTTCAGTATGAATCACACATTCAATTTATCGTTTCAAACTTTTGGCGGCGGAAGTATGGCGCTGGGAGTTTATACAAATAATATGATGTATAAAATAAGCGATAATTTTAATGTTGAAGCGGATTTAAGTGTTGTAAATTCTCCTTATAATTCTTTCGGTGATGATTTTGCAAAACAAATCAACGGGTTTTATTTAAGTAGAGCGCAAATTAATTATAAGCCGACTGATAATATGTCGATTATGGTTCAGTATAGAAATATTCCTATGAGCTATTATTCACCGTACTCTTATTATGGAAATTACGGATGGGGATATTCACCATTTTACGGTTATTAGGGAAATCTATCTAATAACTAAATAAGAATGCCTTTTTTTTATTAAATTTCATACCAAAAATAACGCTACAATTTTTTAATAGCATTTGGAAAAGAATATCACGAAGAAGAAAGTGTCCGGTAATTCTACCGATATTAAATCATCGACCACAAATTTATTTTTAAACATTGCGGTATTCTTATTATTTGCAGTGATAATATTCATGCTGTATTCTATATATATTAAGTTATCTAATTCGTCTTCGGGCATAAATGAAGAATTGGTTTATCAAAAACCTTCTGAGATTATTCAAGTTGAAGTTTTGAACGGATGCGGTGTCGGAGGGGTCGGCGACAGGTTTACGGATTTTTTACGAACAAATAATTTCGATGTAGTTAATATTGGAAATTATATTCGCTTCGACATGGACGAAACGATTATTATTGATCGTATCGGTAATAAAGCAAATGCACTGAAAGCGGCGGAAACTCTCGGCGTTAAAAAAGAAAATGTTATACAACAATTAAATCATGATTATTTCTTATTTTTTGCTTTTACATGCTAACATTTAAATGCTTTTAACCTAATAATTAATATTAAAGCTTGGTGGTGAATAAAATATCATTTTATAATCAATTATCCAAT
>CAZRMG010000394.1:1096-3223 GCA_964601095.1 uncultured Melioribacteraceae bacterium
TCGGTTGTTGTTGGAAGAGATTATTATTCATTAAAACCAATGAAATGAGGTAAACGTGAATTCAAAAAAGTTTGCACTTCTTATTGCCGAACTTATTCTTAATAAAAAGGGCTACGACATAAAAATTCTTGAAATAAAAAAGATATCGTCAATTGCGGATTATTTTGTTATTTGTTCGGCGGATTCCGATAGGCAGGTGAAAGCAATAGCCGATGAAGTTGAAGATAAACTTAGAGAAAACGGAATACGGTGTGTGCACCGCGAAGGGTATGAATCTTTAACGTGGGTTATCCTGGATTATTTTGACGTTATGATTCATGTCTTTAAAGCGGAAGCCAGAACATTTTACAATCTTGAAAAACTTTGGGGTGACGCTCCAATTATCGATATCAATGAAGTTGATGAAGAACCCAAACAGAAAAAGACGGTTAAAAAAACTACTAAATCCGCACCCCGTGTAAAGAAGGAGAAATAGTTGAAAAAGTATTTGATTAATCTATTCGAAAATGCTTCGGACAAATTAAGCTATCTCAAAGCAGTTGATTACATTTTTACGGTTCCTAATCAAAAAGAACACGGCGATTATTCATCGAATATCGCGATGATACTTGCTAAAAAATTAAAAAGAAATCCAAAAGAAGTTTCGGCTGAAATTATTTCCAACCTCGATTTTGATAATTCAATAATAAACAAAATAGAAATAGCAGGACCTGGTTTTATTAATTTTCATTTTACCTCGTCTTACGTTCCGCAAATTATTAATGAAATAATAAGTGCCGGTGATTCATTCGGCAAGTCACAAAAATATAAAGGTAAAAAAGCTCAGGTTGAGTTTGTCTCGGCAAACCCAACGGGACCTTTAACAGTAGGACACGGACGGAATGCAGTAACAGGCGATACGGTTGCAAATTTACTTGAGCGGGTTGGTTATAACGTTGATCGCGAGTATTACTTCAATAACGCGGGCAGACAAATGCGGGTTCTCGGCGATTCGGTTCGCTTGCGTTATCTTGAGTTACTCGGTGATAAGGTTGATTTTCCCGAAGATTATTATCAAGGTGAATACATAAAAGAAATTGCACAAAAACTATTAGATGAATCTGGCGATAAATTAAAAGAGGAAACACCAGAAGGAATATTTAAGCAAAAAGCAGAAAAAGAAATCTTTGCAGAAATAAATAAAACTTTAGAAAGATTACATATTCATTTTAAAAATTATTACAATGAAAACAGTTTATACGAAGAAGGAAAGATTAGTAATCTTTTAGTAGAGTTTAAGAATAGAAATCTTTCATATGAAAAAGAAGGTGCGGTTTGGATGAAGTTTGCCGAACTGGGCAATGAACAAGATAAGGTAATTGTTAAATCAACCGGCGAGCCGACTTACCGTTTACCTGATATTGCTTATCATATTACAAAGTATGAGCGCGGTTACGATTTGATGGTTGACCTTTTCGGGTCAGACCATAACGCTACCTATCCCGACGTGTTGGCAGGTCTAAAATCATTGGGCTATAACTGCGAAAAAGTAAAAGTACTGATTCATCAATTTGTTACTATTATGCAAAAGGGTGAGATTGTAAAAATGTCCACCCGCAAAGCAAATTATATAACTTTAGATGAATTAATGGATGAAGTCGGAAGTGATGTTGTGCGTTACTTTTTTAACATGAGAAGTATAACAAGTCATTTGAATTTTGATCTCGATCTTGCAAAGAAACAATCCGATGAAAATCCGGTTTTCTATTTGCAGTACGCTCACGCAAGAATATGTTCGATACTTAAAATGACAAAAGAAGAAGGATTGACTCAATCGTTGGGAAATCTTGAATTACTAGATTCAACAGAAGAACAAAACTTGCTCAAAAAACTTTATGAGTTTCCAGACGAAATTTTATTTTGTGCTGAAAATTTTGAACCGCATAGAATCTGCACATATCTTGAAGAACTTGCCGCTTTATTTCATAAGTTTTATACAGTTTGCAGAATTATAGGCAGCGAAAAGAAATTGGCTGAAGCCAGAATAGCATTGATAATAGGGGTTAAGACTGTTGTTAAAAACGGTTTGTCGGTTCTAGGTGTAAGCGCACCGGAAAAAATGTAATTAGAGATCAGCTATTGCTGCCG
>CAZRMG010000395.1:0-3221 GCA_964601095.1 uncultured Melioribacteraceae bacterium
TTTGTTGATAGTTTAAATTGATGCCGGCCTGCTTGCTTGTATTCGTCAACGAGTGTTGCAATTTCATTTCCAACAATATCGTATAGTTTTAATAAAACATTTTCCGATGCGGGCAATTGATATTCAATAATAGTTGTGGGATTGAACGGATTAGGATAATTCTGTTTGAGCATATAATCAGTATTTATCTCTTTGTCTAATTCAATTTTAGTACTTGAACCCATTTGTTTTAATATCCAGTTTTCCGGGTCGAATGTTACTTCGGTTGGTTCTCCGATAACCTGAATTTCCCAACTTTGATTTTGTTGATCATTTAACAAAGTAATAGTTTTAGTTTCGGCAGTTGTTTTATACATAATTTGAATAGGCATTTTAAAAAACGTCGGATTTGTTTTTATATCTTGTTGAACAAAAAGTCTTAATATATAGTTATCTCCGTCAGACTTTTCATACCTCCAGTTAAAAGTATATGTTGGAAAACCTTCGCCGTAAATCCACTGGTCAAAGAAATAATCCAATTCTTTTTCTTCTCCGCTGACTTTTTCGGCAACTCTTTTGAAATCTTCAGTAGTTGCGGTGTTGTAAGTAATGCCCGGTTCTTTAGCATATGCTTTTAATGTTTCAAAAAAATGTTCGTCGCCTATTATTCCCCGAAGCATGTGTAAAACAATAGCAGCTTTTTTATAAGTTCTTCGTGAGTCGAAAACATAACCAACATTGCCAAGATAATTATCCGGTATATAAATGGAACCGTTGGCATAAAGTGCATAGTTATTCATAAAATTAGAAACATAATTCTTAAAATCTTCCTTGCCGTACATTTCTTCTCTGTAAATACATTCGCTGTAGGAAGCAAATCCTTCGTTTAGCCAGATGTTGTTCCAATCCTTGCAAGTAATCATATCGCCGAACCATTGATGTGCAAGTTCATGTGCAATTATGTTTTCGGAAAAAGCTCCGAGAGATGTACATGTTTGATGCTCCATACCTCCGCTGAAACCGCATTCGGCATGTCCGTATTTTTCTTTCATGAAAGGGTATTCGCCGAATTTTTCCGCGAAAATTTCAATCATCTTCGGAACGATATCTAAAACATGTTTATACTTTGCTGTGTTGCCGTTATAAACATAGTTTGTAATAGGTAATAAATTACCGGATGATGATTGGTAATAGTTTTGATAAAGTTCATAATTGGAAAGAGCTATTGATATTAAATAATTTGCAATCGGGTAGCTGTTATGCCATTTGTAGGTTTTAGTTCCGTCGGAATTCTCAATTACATCTTTTAATATTCCATTAGAAACCGAAGTGAAAAACTGATCTGCAGTTATCCATACGTCTGATGAATCTGCTTTATCTGCGGGAGTATCTTTGCAAGGCCACCAGTCCCGCGAACCGTACGGTTGGCTTAATGTCCAAATCACCGGGTCGCCTGCTGGAGTATTTTCAAAAATAAAACTGCCACCAATACCACCTGAAGACGCAGGTTTCCCTTCGTAGGAAATTTCAACGTTAAATTCTTCGCCGTGCGTATAATTCTTTTCCAAAGGAATATTCAATCTATTCGATTTATCCAAATTGTATTGAACTGAAACTGAATTTGACAGTACATAATTTATTTTAAATCCCGACGACAAATCGAGATAAAATGATGTCAACAAATCATCGAGGGATTTTCCTTTTACAGTTACTTTTCCTTTAAGGTATTTTGAAGAATATGACACATTTAAATCGAGTTTGTAATAAGTAATGTCGATTTTCTGATCGCCCGGATATGCTGGTTTAGATAAGACATGCGATTGAGTAAATGCGTTGATTTTTGCTTCTGAACAATAATCCGCACCGGATTGAGAAATTAACCTAAGCGTAAAAACGAGTAAGAATAAGAAAGTATATTTTTTCATGAATTGGACTTTTCTTTTTTGTAAAGATATTTAATTGAAGCGATAAGTTGAAAGGGGAATAGTAGCGCAGATTCATAAATCTGCGCTTAAAGAATTATCCCATAAAGAATGAAAGTAAAATACCTGCAGCAACGGCAGAGCCAATAACACCGGCAACGTTTGGTGCCATTGCGTGCATCAAAAGATGATTTTTGGGATCGTATTGCAAACCTACAACTTGCGAAACTCTTGCACTATCCGGTACAGCCGAAACACCTGCATTACCAATTAATGGATTAATTTTGTTTTCATCTTTTAAGAAAAGATTTAGGAATTTTGCGAATAAAACACCGCCTGTTGTGGCAATCATAAAAGAAACAGCACCTAATCCGAAAATGCCTATTGATTTAGCGGTTAGAAAAGTTGTTGCTTGTGTTGATGCGCCGACGGTTAAACCGATTAGTATAGTTACAATATCAATAAGCGAACCTTTGGCAGTATCTGCCAGTCTTTTTGTAACGCCGCTTTCCTTTAAAATATTACCAAAGAACAACATTCCCAAGAGCGGAATTGCTGAAGGAGTAATGAAGCATGTTAAAATTAAACCGACAATAGGGAATAAAACTTTTTCAAGTTTAGAAACCTGGCGGGGAGGTTTCATTCTTATGACTCGTTCTTTTGGTGTAGTTAATAACTTCATTATAGGCGGTTGAATTACCGGAACGAGAGCCATATAAGAATATGCCGATACCGCGATTGCGCCTGTTAATTCCGGTGCTAATTTAGCCGAAAGAAAAATTGCTGTCGGACCATCGGCTCCGCCAATAATTCCAATTGCTGCCGCTTGCTGCGGTAAATATCCCAATGCAAGTGCGATTGTATAAGCACCAAAAATTCCAAGCTGTGCTGCGGCACCAAGTAATACTAATTTTGGATTCGAAAGTAGAGTAGAAAAATCCGTCATTGCACCAATGCCGAGAAATATTAACGGCGGGTAAATCCCTTTTGTTACGCCGAAGTAAAGGTAATTTAAAACGCTTCCTTCTTCATAAATTCCAACTTGAAGATTTGCACTTTCCAAGAACGGTATATTGCCGATTAAAATTCCGAAGCCAATCGGTACAAGCAGCATCGGTTCATAATCTTTTGCGATTGCAAGATAAAGAAAGATTAATCCGATAATCAGCATAATTACGTGGCCGATAGTAAAATTTGCGAAAGCAGTATAACGCATAAACTGATCGAATCCATGCGCGGTAAATTCTAAAAACTGTCCCATTATTATCCTCCGATCTCAACAAGAATTTCGCCTTCGAGAACGGAATCGCCTTGTTTAAC
>CAZRMG010000396.1:0-851 GCA_964601095.1 uncultured Melioribacteraceae bacterium
GCGGTGTTGTGAAAGATGTAAAAGTAAAAGACGGCGATAAAGTAGCTGTGGGTTCTACTGCTGTTATTTTTGAAACCACATCAACATTGAAAACAGAAGTTGAAAAACCCGCTGAAAAAACAACTGCCCAAATTGAAAACCGGTCACCGGTCACCAGTCACCAGCCGCAAAAAGAGCACACACACATGCCGCAGATTGTGAGCATTCCCAAAAATATAGTACAGACTGTTGTTCCGGCATCGCCATCGGTGCGCAGATTCGCGCGTGAAATCGGGGTTGATATTCACCAAGTGCGCGGTACTGCTTCGGGCGGAAGAATTTCGATTGACGATATAAAAGCTTACGCTAAATCAATAAATGAACAAATTCAAAAAAGCGGATTTACCGGCGGCGGAATTGGAATAACGAAAGAAGTTCTTCCGGATTTCTCCAAATGGGGTGAGATCGAAATTCAGCCGATGAGCAACATTAGAAGAAAAACGGCAGAGCATTTATCTTATGCATGGGCAACAGTTCCGCATGTAACTCAATTTGATAAAGCCGATATAACCGAACTCGAAAAAATCCGAAAGCAATTCGGTAAACAAGTTGAAGCGGCAGGCGGAAAATTAACAGTTACCGGAATTCTATTGAAAGTTATCGCATCGGCAATGAAGGTTTTCCCGCAGTTCAACAGCAGTGTTGATATGGAAAAGAACGAAATCATTTATAAAAAATTCGTGAATATCGGCGTGGCCGTTGATACCGAAAAAGGATTGCTCGTGCCTGTAATTAGGGATGTAGATAAAAAGAATATAACTCAAATCAGTGTAGATCTTACCGGAAACCAACCCTGGAACCTTTCATACTCC
>CAZRMG010000396.1:861-3216 GCA_964601095.1 uncultured Melioribacteraceae bacterium
TCGATAGATGATATGCAGGGCGGATGTTTTACAATTTCTAATCTCGGCGGAATAGGCGGAACGTATTTTACACCGATTGTTAATTCACCTGAAGTCGCTATTCTCGGCGTTTCAAAATCTGCGATTGAGCCTGTTTATATTGACGGCGAACCTGACTCGCCGGCAGGCGGATTCAAACCAAGATTAATGATGCCTCTATCACTTTCTTACGATCACAGAATAATCGACGGTGCCGACGCGATTAGATTTTTGCGCTGGGTTGTCAACGCTCTTGAAAATCCATTTCTGCTATCTCTCGAAGGATAATTTGTCGTAGAGACGCCATACATGGCGTCTCTACAATTATATTAATTAATGTCATTGTGGTTTACGATGACAAAATTTAAAAACACATTTCGAATTGAATCTGCACGTTTACAATATTGGGATTATTCAACCCCGTGGTGGTATTACGTTACAATCTGCACAAGAAATCATATTAATTTTTTCGGAAGTATTAAAAACGGAAAAATCGTTTTGAATGAATTAGGAATTGTAGCAGAAAAATGTTGGCTGGAAATTCCGCATCATTTCAAAAATATCGAATTAGATTATTATGTAATTATGCCAAACCATATACACGGGATAATAAATATTAATTGCGTAGAGACACCATATATGGTGTCTCTACCATTAGGCGATATTATAGGTAAATATAAAGCTGCCGTTAAACGCTGGTGTACAAAGAATGGGTTTAAGAATTTTTTGTGGCAGCCACGTTTTTATGATAGAATAATTCGAAATGAAAAAGAATTATTTAATATCAGAAATTACATTGAACAGAATCCAGCGAAATGGGCTTTGGAAAAGAATAAACTACAGAATCAAGCAGAATTGTGAAAATGCAGTGTATTGGTCTTAATTTTTTTTGAGACGCCATGTATGGCGTCTCTACGATTTTATTACATCCTCCATAAATACGACATCTTTAAAAACAATCCGCGTTGTACCTCTCTAAAATTATCATTCTCAACATACCTATATTGAAATTCATCCCAAGTTGTTCTTTCATATAATGAACCATAACCAACATGGATTACTGTTCCCGGTACGTATGTGAATGAAATCAGAAAATCTGTCAACAATGAACGCCTAAATTTATTGTACTCAACAATACCTCTTAAAAATAAATACTGGTTAAATTGATAAGTCAATCGTTCTCGTAAAATCGGGTACTCATAAATTAATTGATCATCGGAAGATCGTATGAAATTTGAAAAAACAAACTGGGTATAAAACTCAAGATTTTCTGTCGGGTTGAATACTGAAATTGCAGTAATTCTATCACTCTTGCCCTGGTAAGGTAATTGTGTATAATAAATTGCTTCCATCTTGGTGTAAGTTGTTGAAATTGAAAAATGCTTTGTAAGTTGCCCGCCAAATGAAATTCCAAATCCGCCCGTGTTGAATTTTTGATTGCTAAAAACCTCTGTCGAATATGTGTATTTCAATTTTGCTGTTAATGAACCAAGAAAATAAATTTGCCCGGAGACGTGGTTATAAGTCTCCCATAATTTACTGGGTTTATCTTGGGTCTGAGCGCTAAATGCTTCCAAGTCGATTCTCGAAATGGTTTCTGTTGCTGGATAAAATTTTGGGCGAATCAAACTCGCTGCGGTAAAAATTCCGTTACGTGTTATATAACCAGTCATCGTATAAAAATCTTGTGAGATGTTTTTTAGGGAAAAGTCGAAATATAAATCGCGTGTGTCGTTTTTATATTTTAGACTAACGACAGAACCATCAATAGCACTTTGCAACGGAGAAAACTGTGTACTTGCGTATATCGCATTCAACTCGAAGATGCTTGATTGTGATAACCTTATTAATCCGTCGATGCCGCCGACCCGGTTAAAAGAATCTTTCAGTTCCTTACCGGTATAAATTCCGCCAATATAACTGTCATTTGAAAATGAGCGCTTATAACGAACTATGGGGAAGTGCGCATAATCTCCGTCGCGTGCAGAATTCTCTTCAGGAAGTTCGTCCATAGCATATAAAACCGCGAGGGTGTTCTTTACATCAATCTTACCGGAAAGCTTTATTCCAGCCAAAGGTTTAACGATGTTCCTTGTATGAACTAAAGAACTCAACGGATCAACAGATGAAATACTTGTTCCGGCAACGTTAAAAATTTCACTACCTTCTAAAAAGAAGGGCCTTTTCTCAGGATAATAAAGTGAGGATCTCAAATTTATATCTACCTGTCCAGCATCGGCTTCCACTTGACTAAAATCGGGATTATAAGTTCCATCGAGAATCAAATCGGAAGTAATTCCATATTTAGTAGTTAAGTTTAATTCACCGTGATTCTCG
>CAZRMG010000397.1:0-2926 GCA_964601095.1 uncultured Melioribacteraceae bacterium
GTCAATAGGAACTTTAACTCCCCAATCCAAATCGCGCGTATAAGCGCGGTCTTTCAAACCATCTTTAAACCAACCTCGGCAGTATTGAAGTACATTATCTTTCCACCCGTATTTTTCATCCAACTCTTTAACATAATTTTCGAGCCGTTCCTGGAATTTGCCAAGCGGAAAATACCAATGCGATGTTTCTTTAAGTACGGGCGTTTCACCTGTAATCTTACTTTTAGGATTTTTTAATTCAGAAGGATCATAAAGAGAACCGCATTTTTCACATTCGTCGCTGCGTGCTTCTTCGTAACCGCAGCGCGGACATGTTCCTTCAACATATCGATCAGGTAAAAACATTTTTGCCTTTTTATCAAAAAACTGCATCGACTTCTTTTCAACAAGCAGACCGTTATCGTAATAGCTTTTGAAAAACATCTGAGATGTTTCGTGGTGGACTGGGATACTGGTTCGCGAGTAAATGTCGAAACTCATTCCAAATTTTTCAAACGCTTTTTTATTTGCTTCGTGGAAACGGTCGATAATGACATTAGGTTTAACATTCTCTTTATCTGCTGTAATTGTAATCGGAACGCCGTGTTCATCCGAACCGCATATGTAGATAATATCATCGCCTTTCAAGCGTTTATAACGTACGTAAATATCGGCGGGCAAATATGCGCCGCTCAAATGTCCAAGATGTATATTCCCGTTTGCATAAGGTAACGCGGAAGTAACAAGGATTTTCTCTTTGTTCAAAATTTTACCGAAAATTGTTTTTAATTGTTGGCAAATATAGTAAAAATCATTGATATGAATTGGGCGGAAAAAATAAGTTTTAGTTGCTTTTACAAACTTTTCTTGCTCTTATACTTACCCGCTTCGCCTCCCGCCTTGACTCGACTGTAAGGCGAGGCAGGCACGGCTTCATCGAGGCGAGCTCATGCTCTTGATCGACGCAAAAGATCAAGAGCACTATAAAGAGCAAGAATTAATTATTACTTTTCAATAAGGTTAGGATTCAAGACCCTTGTACATATCCTCTATCAGATCCTTGTAGCGTTCTTCAATAACTTTTCTTTTAACAGAAAGCTTTGGAGTCAATTCGCCCGTTTCAATTGAGAAAGGTTTATCGAGTATGGCAAATTTTCTAACGCGTTCAAAGTTCGCAAGTTTTTTCTGGAATTGATCAAGTTCTTTATCAAGCATTTCATAAATTTGTTTCATCTGTACAAGTTCTTCAACGTTTTTATATTGAATTCTATTAGCATCAGCGTATTCTTTTAGTGCTTCATAATCAGGCACAATTAAAGCGCTTAAAAACATTCTTCTATCGCCTATCAATATAAACTGTTCGATATACTTGCTTGCCAAGAACATATTTTCAATCGGGGTCGGGGCGATATATTTACCGCCTGAAGTTTTGAAAAGATGTTTTTTACGGTCGGTGATAATTAAAAAACCTTCGGCATCAAAAACGCCGATATCGCCTGTATGGAGCCAGCCGTCTTTTATCGTTTCCTCTGTTTCCTTTTTATTTTTATAATAACCTTGCATGATATTCGGACCGTGCGCGAGTATTTCTCCGTCTTTGGCAATTTTCACTTCAACGCCGGGCATTACTTTTCCGACTGTTCCGAATTTATAATCATTTACTCTATTCGCAGCAATAACGGGCGAAGATTCCGTTAACCCGTAACCCTCAATAACCAAAATACCGGCTGACTCGAAAAATATTCCAAGTTCTCTTGCCAAAGCGGCACCGCCTGAAATAAAGAATCTTAATCGTCCCCCGGTTTTTTCTCTTAGTTTATGGAAAACAAGTTTATCGGCAAGTTTGTGTTTCAGACTCAGAAATATTGGAATTGGCTGACCTGTTTTTTTAGCTGACTGATATTCTTTACCAAGTTCAATAGCCCAATTAAATATTTTTTGTTTTTTCTCCGGCTGGCTTTCAACATTCTTTTTTATTTTTGAATACATTCTCTCGAACAAACGCGGGACTGCCGTCATTATTGTTGGTTTTATATCTTCCATGTTGGATGCAATTTTTTCTATGCTTTCCGCATATGCAATCATACAGCCGCCGGAAAGAGCCGTATAATAACCGGCCATTCTTTCGAATATATGACACAAAGGAAGAAACGATAAAAATATATCCGTCGCGCCGATGTCAAATATTTCGTGGGCGGCTTTTACATTCGAAATAATATTTTTATGTGTTAGCATTACTCCTTTTGGTTCACCCGTTGTGCCCGAAGTATAGATGATTGTACACAATTCATTTTCTTGACTAAGATTTATACTTTCTTCAAAATAATTAGGATTGGATTTTTTGAATTCGATACCTCTTTCTTGGATTTCTTTTAAAGAATAAACTCCTTTTTCATTTCCCCTGTCTTCATTGTTTAGAACAATGATAAACTTTAGATTTTTGCAGTTGCTTCTTATTTTAAGAACTTTATTAAGTTGAAACGTATTTGATACAATAACTCCAACCGATTCCGAATTATTCAAAATAAATTCTATTGTATCCGAAGTAGATATTGGATACAAGGGTACATTAACGCCTCCAATTCCGAGTATAGCCATATCGCTGTAAGACCATTCCGGTCGGTTTTCAGAAATTATTGAAACTCTATCGCCGTGTTTAACCCCAAGAGCAGACAAACCAAGCGCTAAATTTTCAGTATTTGTGTAGAACTGGTCATAACTTATATCAACCCATTGATTATTTACTTTATTTTTGAAAACCGGCCGTTCATAACCTTTTCCAAATTCTTTTGTAATAAAAAAGAATAATTGCGGAATGGTTTTAAAATCTTTTAAAATGGGCATGAATACTCCTTATTATTGGCATTCGAATTTACTTTTGCATATTTATAAATGCAACAAAAGAATAATTCAAATTCTTCTTGTTCAAATAAAGATTTAGAATTGA
>CAZRMG010000397.1:2936-3205 GCA_964601095.1 uncultured Melioribacteraceae bacterium
TGACTTAGGATTTCACCATTTACAACCGGGGTAACGCAAACTAATGGATTATGAGGTAAATTAAACTTTTCAAAAATTTCTTCAAAAAGTCTGAATTGCATACCTTGTTTTTCAAATTTGGCGAAGTGTGAGTACTTCATCAACTCACCTTTTTTGTTACGAGGCGCCTCGAACGAATAAGCTGTTGAAAAATCTTTGCGTGCGTTTTCTTTTAGGAATTTGATTTTGTCTTCGTCACTACCTTCTTTCTCGTATGCTTTTGCTTTAAA
>CAZRMG010000398.1:0-3204 GCA_964601095.1 uncultured Melioribacteraceae bacterium
TCTTGATAAAAAAACGATTGCAAAGAAACGCGACTTTATGCTGTTGGATAATGTAGATTAATTGTTCCATTGTCTTAATAGATTTATAAGTAATTGTATCCCACTAAGGCAGATTAATCTTGGATTTTAGAAACGACAGTTCTATTTTCACAAAATTGATTTTTGATATCATGATAAAATATATCCATCTAAAATTGCCGGACAAAAATTATGAACTCTAAAATCTCACGCCTTCATGTAGTTGATGCATTGCGCGGTTTTGCTATTGTATCAATTATGCTTTTACACAATATCGAACATTTTGATTTTTATTTCCTCCCGACAAGTTTACCGGGCTGGATGGTTGTTGCAGACAAGTGGATATGGGACACTTTATTTTTCATGTTTGGAGGAAAATCATACGCAATATTTGCTTTGTTGTTTGGATTAACATTCTTCATCCAATCAAAAAATCAAGAGAACAAAGGCAAGGATTTTAGAGGACGATTTGCTTGGCGCTTAATACTATTGTTTGTTTTTGGTTTAATCAATTCAGCTTTTTATCAAGGCGATATACTTTTAATATATGCTGTAATCGGTTTTGTTTTAATTCCCGTTGCAAAATTTAGCGATAAAGTTGTGTTTGCAATTGCCATGATTCTTATGCTTCAACCTTACGAATTGTATAATTTGTTTTTCGCAATTCAAAATCCGGCACTGCAAATATCTGATCCTTTATCATGGTCGTATTTTGCAAAAACAGGGGAATATATTACAAGAAATTCATTGATCGATACGTTGATTGGCAATCTTACAACAGGTAAAACCGCAGTACTTCTTTGGAATTGGGAAAACGGGCGGGTGTTCCAAACTGCATCTTTATTCATGTTCGGAATGCTTGCCGGAAGAAAATATTTGTTCGCTGTCTCGCAAGAAAACATAAAATTCTGGAAAAGAACTTTAATCATTGCCGCCGTTGTGTTTATTCCATTGTTCATAATAAAATTATATCATGTTGATTGGATAAACAGCGATGCAATTAATCGTCCGTTTGGAACTATAATTTCTTCATGGTCCAATATGGCTTTTATGCTTGTACTGGTTTCCGGTTTTGTAATTCTTTTTCAAAACGGATTCTTTCATAAAGTATTGAATATCTTTTCGCCAATCGGAAGGATGAGTTTGTCAAACTACATAATACAGTCTATTATCGGTTCTATGATTTATTACGGTTTCGGTTTGGGTTTATATCAATATACCGGCGCGACATATTGTTTGTTAATTGGAATAGCTCTTGCGGTCGTTCAAGGATATTTCAGTGCATGGTGGATTAAAAAACATAACCAAGGTCCGCTCGAAATTATTTGGCACAAATTAACATGGATTGGCTCAAAATAATTTTGATTCTTGAGCTGAACTTTGGACATTGTTTAATCATTTTAAAAAAAATAAATAGATAAATATCTCTTAAAGGGATTATTATATATTTCTCCCCGATAAATAATAATTACCATCTCCAAATTGAACAAATACCCCAGCATCCTTGTTATATTTTGTAAATAAGAGCTAATGTTTGTTTTATTAGCTTTGTTCCTTATATTTAGCCAAGGCAATTGAAAATCAATCCGGAAAATTAATGGCAAAAGAATACGAAATAGCAATTTTGGGTGGCGGTCCCGGCGGATATGTTGCTGCGATACGTGCCGCGCAACTTGGATTTAAAACTGTTGTTATCGATAAAGAAAATCTTGGCGGCGTTTGCCTAAACTGGGGCTGTATTCCAACAAAATCGCTGCTTAAAAATGCAGAGATATATGATTTGATGAAAAATCATTCCGGCGATTTTGGTATTAGCGTTGAAGGATTGAGTTTCGACTTCTCCAAAATTATAAAACGCAGCCGCGATATTTCTGATAAGATTACTAAAAATGTTGAATTACTTATTAAGAAAAATAAAGTTGACCGTATTCGCGGATTCGGAAAAATCATCTCTAAAAATCAAATTGATATCTTTGATAACGAAGGGAAGAAAATAGAATCAATACAATCTGATAAAATCATAATTGCCACAGGCGCACGCGCAAAAACTTTTCCCACAATACCGGTTGATAGAAAAAACATTATCACTTCTACAGAAGCAATGATATTAGAAAAACAGCCGAAAGAATTGATTGTAATTGGCGCAGGCGCTATCGGTGTTGAGTTCGCTTATTTTTATTCTGTACTCGGTACTAAAGTTACAATTATTGAAATGATGGAAAATATTTTACCGGTTGAGGATAAAGAAGTATCGCAGACACTTGAAAAGATTTTTAAGAAAAAAGGAATTGAAATTTTCACATCTGCAAAAGTTGAGAAAGCCGAAATAAAAAAAGATCATGTTGTTGTATCGATTGAAAAGGATGGGAAGAAAACTGAACTGAAAGCAGAAAAAGTTTTAAGTGCGATTGGTGTTACGGGGAAGGTTGAAGGATTCGGCTTGGAAGAACTTGGAGTTGAAATTGAACGCGGTCATATTAAAGTTGATAAGAAAAACTATCAAACAAACATTCCGAACATTTTTGCAATCGGCGATGTAATTGGTGCCCCGTGGCTTGCGCATGTTGCTTCCGCTGAAGGTATCGCTTGTATAGAAAATATAAAAGGTTTGCACACAACCCCGGTTGATTATGAAACAATTCCCGGAGGTACGTATTGCCAGCCGCAAGTTGCGAGTGTTGGGTTGACTGAAAAGAAAGCACGCGAACAAGGTTACGAAATTAAAATTGGTAAGTTTCCTTTCATGGCAAGCGGCAAAGCTTTTGCCGCAGGCGATCGAGATGGTTTTGTAAAAGTAATTTTTGATTCTAAATACGGCGAGCTTCTCGGTGCACATATCATAGGATCTGAAGCAACTGAATTGATTGCTGAGTTTACACTCGCAAAGTCTATGGAAGCTACATACGAAACAATTATAAAAACAATTCATGCCCATCCGACATTATCGGAATCGGTTATGGAAGCTGCGGCTAATGCTTATGGCGAATCAATACACATCTAAAAATTTTGATTACTGCGATCTCGGCTTTATCGATTATAAAGAAGCATGGGATTTGCAAAAGGATATTTTTACAAAACGTGTTCACAATGAAACGGATGATACTTTATTTCTCCTCGAACATCCGCACACTTATACTCTCGGTAAGGTTGCCGAAAAGGAAAATTTAGTAAGCAACGACGAACAGT
>CAZRMG010000399.1:0-3204 GCA_964601095.1 uncultured Melioribacteraceae bacterium
GCTTAAAGCACAAATGGCTTTATTTTCACCAACTTTATTTTTTACATCAGTAATTGCGGTATCAATAAAATTTTGCGAAGTCCAATCAGGTTTGCACCCGCAAATATCAAACAAAAAATTGTCAATTATCTTTTTGCCTTCTTGAGTGTGTGCAACTTCGGGATGAAACTGAATTCCAAATATTTTCTTTGCTGGATTTGATACGGCACAAACCGGTGAATTTTCCGATGTAGCAGTTATTTCAAATCCTTCCGGGAAGCCGGAGACATAATCACCGTGACTCATCCACACAACAGAATTATTTTCAATGGATTTAAAAAGCAAATCGCTTTTAGAAATTTTTAAGTTGGCTTTCCCGTATTCGCGATTTTCCGCCGATTCAACTTTTCCATTATGATGTTTAGCGATTAATTGTAAACCGTAACAAATACCCAAAATCGGAATACCAAGTTCAAAAATCTCCGGAGAAATGTTAGGTGCACCTTCGTCGTAAACGCTCATAGGTCCGCCGGAAAGAATTATTCCTTTCGGCTTTTCCTCTTTAATCTTTTCAAGCGAATAATTGTGCGCGTGGATTTCGGAATAAACTTTGCTTTCTCTTATTCTTCTAGCAATAAGCTGCGTGTATTGCGAACCGAAGTCGAGAATTAAAATTTTTTGGGAATGAATCATTATTATTTGCCGGGTAAAATAAAAAGCAAAACCCAAATTGAGTTTTGCTCAAATGTATATTTATAAATTATTATTGGCCCAACTGTGATTGATAATCTGCAGAGTTCAAGAGTTCATTGGTTTGAGACGGATTTACAATTTCGATTTTTATCAACCAGCCCTCGCCGTAAGGATCTGTATTAACAAGCTGCGGCTCGTCGTTTAATTTAGCGTTTAACTCTATAACTTTTCCGTCAATCGGCGCATAAAGATCGCTAACAGTTTTCACTGCCTCAATTGTTCCGAATGCTTCGCCCATTTTTATTTCAGCCGTATCGGGATTTATATCAACAAAAACAACATCTCCCAATTCACCCTGGGCATATTCGGTTATTCCGATTGTGCCGATATTGCCTTCAACTTTTAACCATTCATGATCTTTTGTGTACTTCAATTCTGCAGGTACGTTCATATTTACCTCGTTAAATTTTAATATGCTTTTCTATAAAAGATGTATCGAAAATTCCATTTACAAAATGTTCATTCTCAAGAACTTTTTTATGGAAAGGAATAGTTGTTTTTATTCCTTCAACTGTAAATTCTTCGAAAGCGCGTTTGGCTCTTGAGATTGCATGTTTTCTGTCTGTTCCCCAAATTATCAACTTTGCAATTAATGAATCATAATTCGGTGGAATAACATATTCGTTATAAACATGAGAATCAATCCTAACTCCGAATCCGCCGGGAAAGTGTAAGTACTCAACCTTGCCGGGTGAAGGTCTAAAATTATGATCAGGATCTTCCGCATTAATTCTAAATTCAATAGCATGTCCGCGGGGTTCGAGAGGTAAATCTTGAATTTGTTCACCCGAAGCAACTAAAATCTGTTGTTTTATCAAATCCAGGTTCCTAACCATTTCCGTAACAGGATGTTCTACTTGAATTCTTGTGTTCATTTCAATGAAATAAAAATTCATGTGTTTATCAACAAGAAATTCAATTGTGCCTGCGCCTTCATAATTTACAGCGCGAACTGCAAGTAATGCCGCTTCACCCATTTGGGTGCGGACTTCATCGGTAATAAACGGAGATGGTGATTCCTCAATTAGTTTTTGATGCCTTCGTTGAATTGAACAATCCCGTTCGCCGTAATGATACGCGTTACCGAATTGATCGCCCATTACTTGTATTTCAATATGATGTGGATTTTCAATAAATTTTTCGAGATAAAGATCTGCAACACCGAAAGCAGCGTTTGATTCGTTACTCGCGGTTTGAAAAGCTTTTTCAATTTCACTTTCTTCCCAAACAATACGCATACCTTTTCCGCCGCCGCCTGCTGATGCTTTAAGCATAACAGGATAACCAATTTGTGCAGCTATAGTTTTAGCTTCCTCAATTGTGTTAACAACACCTTCGCTGCCGGGAACAACAGGCACACCGCATTTTTTCATCGTTTCCTTTGCGAATGCTTTGTCTCCCATTTTGCGTATTGAATCCGGTGACGGTCCAATAAATTTAATTCCTGATTCGGCGCATATTTCACTGAAGTCTGCATTTTCCGCAAGAAACCCATAACCGGGATGGATTGCATCTGCCCCAGTAATGGAAGCTGCGGAAAGTATATTTGGAATTCTTAAATAGCTATCCTTACTTGGTGCTGGACCAATGCAAACTGCTTCATCGGCAAAAATAACATGCAGGGAATTACGGTCGGTTTCCGAGTAGACAGCAACTGTTTTTATTCCCATCTCTTTACAGGTGCGTATTACTCTTAGTGCTATCTCTCCCCTGTTTGCAATAAGAATCTTTTTGAACAAATAAACCTCTTAAAATTTAGATAACACTAAACGGTTTCGATAAGAAAAAGCGGCTGATTGTATTCAACAGGTGTAGCATTTTCAACCAATATTTTAACAATTTTTCCGTTGACGTCGCATTCTATTTCATTCATCAATTTCATTGCCTCAACAATACAGAGAACAGAACCTGTTGAAACATTATCACCAACCTGCACATAAGGATCGGCATCCGGTGCCGGGGCGCGGTAAAATGTGCCCACAATCGGCGATTTTATTTCATGTGTGTTTGATTTTTTTTGTTCGGATACCGGTACACTAATTTCACTTCCGGAATTTGCGCCCGATGAATTCGGCGGAACAACTGCAGGTCTGGACATTTCTGTAATAGGTTGAAAACTTACATTTTGAATATTGCCTGAGTTTTTGGAAATCTTTACTTTTAAGTCGCCTTCTTGAACTGAAAACTCGGTGACTTCGCTTTGCTCAACAATTTTGATGAGCTTTTTAATTAGATTTATATCCATACCCTTCAGTGGTTAGTTTTTAACTCGTTCAACATACCCGCCTGTGCGGGTATCAATTTTTAAAACATCTCCCTCGTTAACAAACAAAGGAACATTAACAGTAGCACCAGTTTCAAGTTTAGCAGGTTTAAGTGCGTTGTTTGCAGTATCACCTTTAAAACCGGGTTCGGTTTCTTTAACTTCTAACTGCACAAAGATTGGTATTTCGGCAGAAATAATTTGGTCGT
>CAZRMG010000400.1:0-993 GCA_964601095.1 uncultured Melioribacteraceae bacterium
CCATAATATATATATACTTTTCCAACTTTTTTTGATGTTTCATATAATGCAGCCTTTTCTAAACCAACAGCCCAGTCGTCGTACCCGTCTGCATTAATATCCCCAATAGAGGCAACTTTTTCACCGAAATAGCTGGCATTTCTTCCGTTTGGAGGTAATCCTTCGTCAAATTTTGCCAACAATTCAAAATTTACCGACTGACTCCCATTTGGAGAATAACTTGCAGCGGCATTTTCATGATTTTCCAAACTTGAAAACAAAGCTCTTTCAATTTCTGCATAATTGCATTCGGGATTTGTTCTGGCAAGGTTTAAAAACAAATTTATATCTATTCCCTGATTCTTAATTTTATCTGAAATACCATTAAGTGAAATTCTATCTTGGATATAATCATGTAATAGTGAATTGCAGAATTCATTATTTATACTCACTTTGGCTTTTTGAGCATAATCAAGGCTTGAAAAAAATATGATTGTTAATAAGCATAGAGAAATAATTTTTGTAAAGTGCATGGCAACCCCGTTTAGTTATACTACACCCTCAATAAATTAACGAATCAATTTATTATGGAAGTATTCACAAAGAAAAATATTTGTTTGTTAGATGAGTTATGCCTCACAAATCCATTTTGATTTTTTTTGTATTCAGGGAAAGCATATCTTTTATTTTATTAAGGTTATGTCCTTGATTGCCACGAAACGAGTAATACTATATTTAGTTTATTTCTTGTTACTATTTTTATCTATCTAAAATTCCTTAAAGAGATTCTTATTCCGAGTTTGTGATCTTTTACAATCTGTCTTTGGAAGGTTTCTCCAAGTTCAGTTACAACTTAA
Source organism: uncultured Melioribacteraceae bacterium (assembly GCA_964601095.1). GTDB lineage: Bacteria > Bacteroidota > Ignavibacteria > Ignavibacteriales > Melioribacteraceae > JAEWUC01. The sequence goes on from CAZRMG010000400.1 coordinate 837, forward strand.
GGCATGCTAATCTTTTTTTCAACAGGATAATAAAATTATTTTTCAATCAATATCAAATATCCAATTATCAATTCTCAACTTGGTTATTGTTTTTTGGGTTTTGGAAATTTTTATCTTCCACTGCACTCACATCCATCCGTGTAAAAAAGAATCTTCA
>CAZRMG010000400.1:1013-2256 GCA_964601095.1 uncultured Melioribacteraceae bacterium
GGTCTATTACTCGTTTATTTTACCATCAACATCTTCTTCACAAAATTCTTTTCGTTGCCTTGTAATTGATAAAAATAAATTCCCGATGATAGGTTCGATGCATTGAATGTTACGCTGTAATGCCCGGCTGTAAATTCTTTATCAGTTAAAACGCTTACAACCTCACCGAGTATGTTGAATACTCTTATTACATATTTTCCTTCTTTCGGGATATCGAACTTGATTACTGTTGATGGGTTAAATGGGTTAGGATAATTTGTGTAAAGTTTATACTCTTTCGGAATTCCGGTTAATTCTTCTTTTACATCTGTTATTATTCCAACTGCTTCTATTACATTGCTATACTCCGATCTCAAACTGTCTTTCACTGCATATATCCGGTAATAGTATTTACAATTATTCTTGATATTCTTGTCGCAATGCTTTGTTGAATCTTTTTTGCATTTACGAAGCTCCTTGAAATCATTATCGACTTCATCCGACCTTTCAATAATAAATGTTATGTCTGCCGAAGAGTTGTTTGTCCATGTTAAATCTATTTTGCCGGACGGGTCCACCTCTGCTTGTAAATCTGTCGGCGGCTTCAAAGGAATAATTATTGAACTTATGTTATCTTTTGTTGTGTCAGAGATAGCACCTAAATTGTTATAAGCCAACACTCCATAAGTATAATGGTTCCCCTCCATTACTCCATTGTCAATGTATTCCGTTATGTTTGCATCAATTGTATCTACTATTATCAATTGTTGTTCTAATGATCCATTAACTTTGCCTATTACAAATCCGTCTTCGTTATTGCTATTATCTTTCCAATTTAATACCACTTCCCATTTATTGTTCACTTCCAAAGTGAGGTTTGATGGAGTTAAAATCGGCGATACAACTTCTATGAAACGGTATGCTTTGTTGCTTGACCATTCACCATCGCGCACTTCAAATATCATCTTCTTTTCCGATGTTTCAGCTTTCACTCCTTTTGTATTTCTATACCTTACCGTTCTCAGTACCTTTTGATATTCTTCAAGTGTTGCTTGACCTGTGAAAGTTATAACACCTGATGCTGTATCATAATTTCCTGTTATTGATGTTTGGTTTTCAAATAATAATTCGTCTTCTCCGGCTATGAATCCTTTTCCGAAAGTTACTCTTCCTTCAAATAAATATTTATTATCAGAATCGTCAACTTTTATTGTATTTGTTATTAGAACTTCTCCATCACCCTTTACATACTTAATCGGTTCAT
>CAZRMG010000400.1:2266-3199 GCA_964601095.1 uncultured Melioribacteraceae bacterium
CAACATTGGTGCTGTTGTTTGCCCGGTAATGATAATTTCGCGGCTGACAATATTGCTAAATGAGTCGCCATCGCTTACTTCTATTTTTATTTTTCTTATCGATTCTGTTGGCGTTAAAAATGGATTAATAAATTTGATACCGGTAAGTGCAGCATTGTAATTTTCTATTGTTGCAGTTCCGGATAAAGTTAATATTCCATTCTCACTATCCCATTTTCCTTTTATCCCGTTTTGTTCTTCATAAATCAATTTGTCTTCGTACTTCTGATAATTTTGTGTTATTGAAACTATTGCTCGCTCTAAATTACTATCATCTTCGTCGGTTATTTTAAGCGAATCTGTTATGTTCGCTTTACCACCCTTTATCACATACTTCAATGCGCGAGTTTCAATTTCTGATAATACCGGTGCGCTGTTAACTGATATTACCCCCAGCTTTCTTGATACTTCATTACTATTTATGTCACCGTCATTAATAATAATACTAATTGTTCTTAATGAGGTATCCGGTTTAGCGCTTTTGTTTTGATATGCAACACTTCGTAAAACTAACTGGTAAACCGGCAGCGAAGCATTACCGGTTATTGTTAATATTCCGGTTTGTGCGTTCCATCTTCCAATTATTCCCTCTTGATCAGAAAAAGTTAATACATCTTCATCTTTTCTATAATTACCGTTTATCCGAACTGAAGCGCTGTCAAGGTTTGTATCATCAGCATCATTAATTATTACTCCGGCAGTAATTCCAATTCCGGCGTCCCTTTCTGTGTAAATTAGATTTTCGTTTTCAATTCCCGATAAAACCGGCGCGTCGTTTACGGCGGTGACGGTGATGCTCACTGTCGCCGTGTTGGAGTCGGCGGTGCCATCATTCACTTTGAAGGTGAAGCTGTCGGTGCCGTTGTAGTTGTTGTTCGGCGTGTAGGTGTAAGA
>CAZRMG010000401.1:0-214 GCA_964601095.1 uncultured Melioribacteraceae bacterium
GGACGAGCGCGAGGAGTGCGACGAGGGAATTGCCGCGAACGGCGCGGATGTGAACGGCTGCACCTGGCGCTGCACTGAGCAGCAGTGCGGTGACGGCGTCGTCTCCACGTACGAGTTCGACGCGACTCGCACCGGCACCGAGACGGAGCCTTGCGACGACGGCAACGGCGTCGACACCGACGGCTGCACCAACGCGTGCACCAACCCCGTCTGC
>CAZRMG010000401.1:224-3197 GCA_964601095.1 uncultured Melioribacteraceae bacterium
ACGGTATCGTCCGCACCGACGATCCGAGCACGGAGGACGAGGACGAGTCCGAGGGGTGTGACGACGGCACCGCCAACAGCCACACCGGCGCCTGCCACCCGTACGACGCCTCCAACCCTGCCACCTTGGCGCTCAGCTGCACGCCCACCCGCTGCGGTGACGGCTGGATCCAGACCGGCGAGCAGTGCGACGACGGCAACACGGTCGACAACGACGCCTGCAGCAACACCTGCACGACCCCTCGCTGCGGCGACGGTATCGTCAACCAGGAAACCGAGGAGTGCGACGACGGCAACACCGTCGGCACCGACGCCTGCACCAACACCTGCACCAGCGCGCGCTGCCGCGACGGCGTGGTGTGGGCTGGCGTCGAGGGCTGCGACGACGGCAACAACGTCGACACCGACGCCTGCACCAACGACTGCGGGCCCGCGACCTGCGGCGACGGAGATGTGGACGACAACGAGATCTGCGACGACGGCAACAACATCGACACCGACGCCTGCACCAACTCTTGCCGGCCGGCGCAGTGCGGTGACGACAAGGTGCGCGTGGACGATCCCACTACCACCGAAGCCAACGAGGCCGAGGAGTGCGACGAGGGCGGCGCCAATAGCGATGCCGGCGCCTGCACCGCGAGCTGCACGAACGCGGTCTGCGGTGACGGACTCAGGCGGACCATCGGCACGGCGGCACAGGTAGAGGAGTGCGACGACGGCAACGACGTCGATACCGACACCTGCACCAACGCCTGCGACGACGCGGAATGCGGTGACGGCATCGTCGGCCCTGGTGAGGAGTGCGACGACGGCAACGACGTCAACACCGACGCCTGCATCATCGAGGGCGAGGACGGGGACCTGAACTGCGTCATCGCAAGCTGCGGCGACGGCCACGAGTGGGATGACCACGAGATCTGCGACGACGGCAACACTGTGGATTCCGACACTTGCCGCAACAACTGCACGCCCCAGAGCTGCGGCAACGGAAACCGGGAAGGCGATGAGGATTGCGACGACGGCAACTTGGACAACACCGACGGCTGCCTCAACACCTGCGTCCTGCCGTACTGCGGTGACGGCTTCGTGCAGGCGAATGTCGAGCAGTGCGACGACGGCAATGTCGACAACCACGACGACTGCATCATCACCGCCCTCGGCGAAGCGTTCGATGCTGACGACAATTGCGTCTTCGCCACCTGCGGCGACGACTTCCTCCACACCGTGGACAGCGGCATCCCGAACGCAACGGATACCACCGACGGCGACGACGGGGTCGAGGAGTGCGACGATGGCTCCACCACCAGCGGCCTCCTCTGCAACGCTTCGTGCAGGAGGACGTGCGCGACGACCGGCATTTCGAGCGCGGTCGGCTCAGTCATGGTGAGTGGCAGGTGCGTGATCGCCTTCAACAACAACAGGGACTGGTACGAAGCCGACAGTGACTGCAACAACTTGGCCGGCACCTACGCTCTGAGCAGCGGCCAGTCGAGCCTGGTCAGCATCACGAGCCTGACCGAGAACACGGCCATCCGTAACATGGCCCGAACCGCAGGCCTTGCCACGGCCTGGATCGGGATCACTGACGAGGACCAGGAGGGCGTCTTCGAGTGGACCGACGAGACGCCTGCCACCTACTTCAACTGGGGCACCGGCCAACCCGACGGTCTGTCCTCCCTTGGAGATGCCAATGTTTGGGTTGACTACGTCTGGATGGACACTGACCAGCAACCTGAGGCATCGTTCGGGCTCTGGTTCGATGATCGCAGCGGCTTTCTCTCTGACACCGGTCCAGAAAGGCCCCGCCTCTGCCACTACGTCTGGCCGACGGAGTAACGCCCCCCACACGCCAGCCCGCCGCTCCCCCCGCGGAGCGGCGGCCGGGCGAGCCAGCTAACCCTGGCTAGAGCGACAGGCGCCGGGACGGTCGAGAGACGGTCCCGGCGCTGGTCTTTTTGTGGGGGGAAAGGGGGGGCACGGCGGCGAGGGCTCGCCCGACCTCGCTCACCCTTGCGAGCGCGCGCGGACGATCGCACCCTCGCTCGTCCAGTGGCTTCGACCCGGCGTGTGACCGTGACCCTGCCCGTCGAGCTGCTCGCGAGCCTCGATCGCTTCGAGCAGAGCCGGAGCCGCTTCATCGGCGAGGCGGTGCGGCGGGAGGTCGCTCGCCGAACGCGGGAGGGGCTGCTGCGTTCCCTGGCGACCCCGCACGCGGAAGCCCTCACCCTCGCCGAGGTGGGTCTTCGGGACTTTTCCGCGAGCCTCGCGCCGGGCGACGAGGAGCTGGTCGACGTCACCGGGGGGACGCCCGTTCGCTGGGTGGAGGGGCGCGGCTGGGTCGAGGAGCCCGCGTAGGGCCCGTCGCCCCTACCCCCCCGGCGGCTGACGGGCGCCGCCGCGGCGAGGCCAACGCGGGTATGGGCCTCAGGCCCGCAGAATCGAAACCCCGTAGGCCTCGAACGCGCCGTCGTGAGAGACGAGCGTATAGCCATCCTCCAGCGCGTGCGCGATCAGAAGCCGATCGAACGGGTCGCGATGGTGCCAGGGCAACCCTCGCACGCGGACCGCCGCGGCGAGGCTCACCGCGGCCGCCCTATGGCTTCATGGCGGGGTCATGCCGAACGCCGTGGCGAGGTCCGCGGGGAGCAGGTCGAAGTCCTCCGCGATACGGGCCTGGTCCTTGAACAGGCCGAGCCGGCGGCGGCGGATCGCCGCGCCGTACGGGACGAGCACGGCGACAGGCTTGCCCGCGCGCGCGATCACGACCCGCGCTCCGCCCTCGACCTCCTCCAGCAGCCGAGAGAGCTGCGTCTTGGCTTCGCCCACGTTGACCTGACGCATGCCTCACCGTGGTCTTCGCGAGCGCTCCCCGCCAGCCGGGCGCCGAACACCGCTCAAGACCGCAACGGGAACGGCCCCAGGGCCCGAGTACCCAACCGCACTTGCCGGGTCGGCGGTATGATCATATCCTCGA
>CAZRMG010000402.1:0-3164 GCA_964601095.1 uncultured Melioribacteraceae bacterium
GAATTTTACAACGATAACACAATCGAGATCATCGTCGGGAAACGGATATGCTTTGTATCTCGACAGTATAAAAACGTCCGCACCAAATTCTGTGACTGCTTTATTCCAGGTTAGGGATTTAAACGGTGATGGAATCACAAATCTTCAAGCGAGTGATTTTGAAGTTTATGAAGATTCACAGCCGCTTTCAATTTCGGAATCCGATTTGCAAATTAATAAACATTCTGGTGTGCCCTATTCGATAAAAACAGTTTTAATGCTCGATAACAGCACAAGCTTAAAAGATCAGATCGATAGTATTCGAAATGTTGCAGTGAAGTTTATTAATAATATTATTCCTAACCAGGAAGTCGCGGTTTTCCAATTTTCGGATGAAATTGAAATGCTTGCGGATTTTACAAGCAGTAAAAATGTTTTATACGATGCGCTTCAGAATTATAAACTGGGCTATTCTTCAACAAATCTATACGGCGCCGTCGTAAAAGGAGCTTCACTTTGGAGCGATTATTATTCGACCGATGAAATTATTCAAGGTTCTATGATAATTTTTACCGACGGTAACGATACTCAGGGTTCAACAAGTTTAGCTTCGGCTATCAATGCGGTTCATAATAAAATTGTTTTTACAATTGGTCTTGGTGATGAAATTAAACCGGAAATTCTTGATGAATTAGGGACAGCCGGTTTTTCTATGATAGATAATGTTGATAACCTTGCGACACGATTCGAAACTATTCAAAAGAAGATTACAGATTATTCAAATAGTTTTTATTTGCTGTCTTATAAAAGCCCGAAGAGAGGCAACTCCGATCATTATTTGACGATAAGAATTAAAAACAATCCGCACACGGGCGATAATTCTGTTGTAACGGGTTCATTCAACAGCAGTGGTTTTACTTCGCAATAAAGAATGATGAGGAAATAAAATGTCTGTTACTAAGAAAGATGTAGAATATATCGCAAATCTTGCGCGGTTAAAATTTGATGAAACAGAGCTTGAAAACTTTACTCATCAGCTTAATGATATTTTGTCTTACATGGAAAAGCTTAATGAACTTGATACTGAAAATGTTGAGCCGCTTTCTCATCCGATTGAAAACACAAATGTATTCCGTGAAGATATTGTTAAACCTTCTATAGAACGCGAACTTGCATTAAAGAATGCGCCTGATAAAACGGATGAATTTTTCGTTGTTCCCAAAGTAATTAATCAATAACGGTATTTAATAAAATGATTGTTGGAATTATTCCCGCCCGCTTTGCTTCTTCACGTTTAATGGGTAAACCGCTTGCAGATATTTGCGGTAAACCGATGATTCAACATACATGGCAGAGTGCAAAAAAAGCTAAACTGCTTGATAAAGTTGTAATTGCTGTTGACGACGAAAAAGTATATCAAGTTGCAAAAGGTTTTGGCGCCGAAGTCTATATGACTCCGAAGGAAGTTGCTTCGGGTTCCGACCGTATTGCTATTGTAGCTTCAAAATTACAGGACGCAACAATAATTGTTAACATCCAGGGCGATGAACCTTTCATAAAAGGGAAGATGATAGACGAAGCTATCGAACCGCTTTTGTTCGATAAAAAAGTTTCCCTTTCAACATTGGCTAAGAGAATTACAACAGTCGAAGAAATGAAATCTCCATCGGTGGTAAAAGTTGTATATGATTACAACAACTATGCAATGTATTTTTCCCGTTCACCTATCCCGTTTGCGCGCGATGCCCGGACAAATCTTGACCGCGTTGAAAACTCGGAAATGTACAAACACGTCGGGCTTTATGTTTACAGAAAAGAAGTCTTGATGAAATTTACAACTCTTAAACAGACCGACCTTGAACAAACTGAAAAATTAGAACAGCTTCGTTTTTTGGAACACGATTTCAAAATGAAGATTGTTGTTACGGAATACGACAGTCTTTCTGTCGACACACCGAAGGATCTCGAATTAGCCCGCCGCTATTACGAAAAATTCATTAAACCGCAGCCCCGCAAATAATATTACAGCATCCAATTCACGTTGTCTATTAGCCGTTCTAGTGTTATTTTTAGGCATTGAAAAACAAAATTAACGGTCGGAAAATGGAACGTAAAATAAGAGTGTTAGTTGCAAAAGCTGGGTTAGACGGACATGACAGGGGTGCAAAAGTGGTGGCAGCGGCATTGCGCGATGCCGGTATGGAAGTTATTTACACCGGACTTCGCCAAACACCGGAGATGATTGTTGAAGCAGCTATCCAGGAAGATGTTGATGCGATCGGGATCAGCATTTTATCCGGTGCGCATATGACAATATTTCCTAAAATTCTTTCATTAATGAAAGATAAAAGTGTTGACGATATTTTACTTTTTGGCGGTGGAATTATACCCGAAGAAGATTTGAATAAACTCACCGAGCAAGGTGTAGGCAAATTATTCTCACCCGGTACAACTACAACTGAGATTATTAACTATTTAAAGGAATGGGTTGCTAAGCACCCGAAGAATTAGTTAAAGTAATTTATTATTCCCGTTCTAACGGATATTTCATAATGATATGAATATTATCCTGTTTATTCTAAGTGAATTATCTAAAACGTTATTGGAATTTCAATGCTGGTTATAGAAAAAAAAAGAATTTATTTCCTTGATATGATGCGTGCTTTGGCTGTTTTAATGATGGTTGAAGGACACACCATTGATGCGTTCTTAAGCGATTCTTTTCGCAATTCCGATTCATTAGTTTATACTATTTGGTTCGGCATTCGTGGTTTTACTGCTCCAATTTTTATGTTTACTTCGGGAGTTGTTTTTACTTACCTGTTAAGATTGAACAAACAACAGTTTTTCGAAAATCCACGCGTAAAAAAAGGTTTTATTCGTTTCATAACACTTGTTGTAATTGGATATCTATTAAGATACCCGACTTATACTTTTTTTGATTTCAGCGTTGTTACAAGAACTCAATGGATGGTTTTTTTTACTGTTGATGCATTGCACCTAATAGGTTTCGGTTTATTATTTGTTTTGATTCTTACACTTATAACAGAAATCTTGAAAGCTAAAGATTGGATCGTATTTCTCGCCGGCGCTTTATTCTTTTTCGGAATGTTTATGGTAACTGAAAAAATTACTTGGACAAATTATTTGCCGATTCCCTTTGCGGCATATTTTTATCATGGCAC
>CAZRMG010000403.1:0-3147 GCA_964601095.1 uncultured Melioribacteraceae bacterium
AGTAGGAAGCGCGAGAGCTTCATCGCGGGAATTTGTGTGCAAGCTTTGTGTTCCGCCAAGTACAGCCGCCAATGTTTGAATTGTAACGCGAACAATGTTATTGTCAACCTGTTGAGCTGTTAAAGTTGAACCGGCTGTTTGTGAATGGAAACGAAGCATCATCGATTTATCTTTTTTTGCGCCGAATCTTTCCTTCATAATCTTTGCCCATAAACGGCGGGCTGCCCGGTACTTCGCAATTTCTTCTAAAAGATCGTTGTGAGCATTAAAGAAAAATGAAAGTTGTCCTGCGAATTGATCAACATCCAAACCTGCTTTTATTGCAGCTTCAACATAAGCAATTCCGTCTGCGAGTGTAAAACCTACTTCCTGTGCGGCGGTTGATCCTGCTTCGCGGATGTGATAACCGGAAATTGAAATTGTATTCCACTTCGGAACTTCTTTCGAACAGAATTCAAAAATATTTGTAATCAACCGCATCGAAGGTTTGGGCGGATAAATATAAGTGCCGCGGGCAATATATTCTTTAAGAATATCGTTTTGAATAGTACCGCTGATTTTATCCCTGCTTATGCCTTGCTTTTCGGCAACTGCAATATACATTGCCAGTAGTACTGAAGCTGGTGAATTTATTGTCATCGATGAAGAAACTTTATCGAGTGGAATTTGATCGAATAAAATTTCCATATCGGCAAGTGTATCGATTGCAACGCCGACTTTCCCGACTTCGCCTAAAGCCATTGGATCGTCGCTATCGTAACCGATTTGTGTCGGTAAATCAAATGCAACAGACAAACCCATTTGACCCTGTGCTAATAAATAGCGGTATCTTTCATTCGATGTTTTCGCAGTTCCAAATCCGGCATATTGACGCATAGTCCAAAATCTTCCACGGTACATTGTCGGTTGAACGCCGCGTGTAAAAGGGTACAAACCCGGAAAACCTAAACGCTCGTTATAATTATTATCTTCATTAACATCTTGTGGTGAATAAACTGGCTTAATGGGTGTGAATGATTGAGAAGTAAATTCCTTTTGTCTTTCTGGAAATTTTAATATCGTTTTTTTGTAAAGATTGTTATCCCAGTTATTAAAGGCATCCTGTACTTTTTTCTTTAAACTTTCGGAATCCATAATTAATTCCTTCCTAATGAATTAAACGTACTTTAACCGCAATTAGTATGCCCGTATCTTTTAGACACAAAAATTTACAATGTTGGGAATGAACAATAAAACTGAATAAAAGATAAGATTAATCGAGAATATCTCTTAATAAAAATTAATCAACTTCTCAATTATTAGAATAGGGTTATCTTCTTTGAAAATTCAAAGGCAATAAAAAATATTTCATGATAACTTGACAAAACACTTCACAAAGTCTATTTTTACACCTCAATTTGTTAGTAGTTAAAGTTTGAATTCCGCGGTAGCTCAATGGTAGAGCATGCGGCTGTTAACCGCAGGGTTGCAGGTTCGAGCCCTGCCCGCGGAGCGAAAGGGCTTGCGGTATTTCCGAAAGCCCTTTTTTTATGAACTTGAGCAGTGTTGTTTGTTGATTTTCGTATTAACAAAGTTACTCAGGTGCTCGTTCTTTTTAACTAATTTAATAATTTTTTAGGAGCATCTTTAAGATGGCTGAAAAAGTACAAGGAACCGTTAAATGGTTCAACAGTTCTAAGGGTTATGGTTTCATTCAACGCAAAGATGGAGATGACGTTTTTGTTCATTTCCAAGCAATTGTTGGTGAAGGATACAAAACACTTCAAGAAGGTCAACAAGTTGAATTCACTGTTGCTCAAGGCCAAAAAGGTCTTCAGGCTCAAGAGGTAAAAGTTATCAATTAATTTTTACTAAATAATTTAATTTGAAACCCCGGTTTATCCGGGGTTTTATTTTTTAAACACCTTATCTTTTATACCGTAAAAATTCTTTTAATATTCATCGGTGAGCTTATGCAAAGAAAAATATTTTTCACGTCAATTATTCTATTCTTTACTTTAACTCTTTTTGGACAAACAAAACAAAATATTTCTGTTGAATGGATTTACAGTAATGAACCGTCGGCGATTACATCTCTTCCAATCTGTACTTGGATTTCCAACGAAGAAGTTGTGATTTACAACCCGCGCATTCCGGCTGAACAAAGAAGTTTTGAATTGTTTAACGTAAAAAGTAATAAATCAAAAATTCTTTTTGATATGCAGAAAGCAATTCAAAACTTAAAAACATTTTTAGCAGATTCAACTCCAAAGGTTTTGAGTATGCCGGAATCATTTGACCCAAACGGCAAAGCAAGTGTTTATATTTTTAACGGGGACATTTTCCTTTTGGACTTTGAGTCATCACAATTTGTACAAATAATAAAAACTGATGAAGAAGAAAAAAATGTTAACTTTTCTCCCGACGGTAAAAACCTTGCATATGTACGGACTAATAATATATATGTTTATGATCTGGTATCAAAAGTTGAAAAACAAATTACATCGAATGGCTCGGATACAATTTTAAATGGAACACTATCCTGGGTTTATTGGGAAGAAGTTTTCGGAAGGAGAGATATAGGTTATTGGTGGTCGCCGGATTCAAAATCAATTGCGTATTTAAGAACCGATGAATCGCAAGTAAGCGAAATGTATTATCCGGATTTCAAGCCCGATGTACCGGATGTAATTAAACAGCGTTATCCCAAAACAGGTGGAATTAATCCTATTGTTAAAGTCGCGGTTGCTGACATAGAAAATATGAAAACAACTTGGATTGATATTTCGGAAAATCCATACGAATATATTATCCGCGTCAATTGGCTGCCCACGGCTAAACATGTTGCAGTGCAAACAATGAATAGAATGCAGGATCAAATTGATTTATTATTTGCCGATAAAAATTCCGGTAAGGTTAAACTCATTTTAAAAGAAACCAATCCCGGCTGGGTAAATGTTAATGACGATTTAACATTCCTGAAAAACGGCAAGGAGTTTTTATGGGTTTCTGAAAGAAGCGGTTATGCACATATATATAGGTATGATGAAAACGGGAGATTGATTAATCAGTTGACAAATGGAGAATGGGCTGTAGCATCAAGCGGAGGATCGGCATATTGGGTTCGCGGCGCTATAAGTGCGGTTGATGAAAAAAATGAAATTGTTT
>CAZRMG010000404.1:0-3139 GCA_964601095.1 uncultured Melioribacteraceae bacterium
GAATTCCGCGCGAAATCCACAGCGTCAAAACTGTTTGTTATTACTGCAGGCGTTTTAATGAACCTGCTTTTAACGCTCATTATCTTTTGGGGTATAAATTTTTTCAAGGGCAAAGAAGTTTTTATTTCTACAACAATTAACAAAGTATATCCCGCAAGCATTGCCGAAAAAGTTGGATTCCAATCTTATGATAAAATCATTTCGATAAATGGGAAAAAAGTTAATGATTGGGATGAAGTTCTTGATAATCTTCTATTAGTTAATACTTCGAAAGATGCTGAGGTTATTGTTGAACGAAACGGTTCCCAGCAAACTTTACAAATTTCCAGGAACGAGATAAATAATTCTTCTAAAGACGGAGTATTCATTTTTCCCAATCCAACAGTTCCATACATCCAGGAAGTTGTAAAAAATTCACCCGCGGAAAAAGCCGGAATATTGGCCGGTGATATTTTCCTTTCTATTAATGATACTGAATTAAAAGATAGGGGTAATGTTGTTGATGTAATTTCCAGCAGTCCTGAAAAAGATTTGAACCTCGTTTACCTTCGCGGTGAAGATACTCTTAAAACAATGGTAACACCCGATAAAGAAGGAAAAATCGGAATTGCAATTACCGACGCATACACCGGTGAAATTGATTATCGTACTTACGGTGTGTTTGGCTCATTCACCCGTGCAGTTGAAAATATCGGGCAGTACACTGTTTTAACTTTTTCGATGCTGAAAAATGTTTTTACTGGTAAAATAGAATTTAAACAAGCTTTCGGCGGACCGATTAAAATCGCGCAGTTTGCAGCAAAATCGGCCGATGCGGGAGCTATTCCGTTTTTATACTTCCTTGCAATGTTAAGTTTAACTTTGGCAATAATTAATATTATGCCCTTCCCTGTTTTAGACGGCGGACATTTTGTAATCATTTTCCTCGAAGGAATTTTTAAAAGAGAACTGCCGATTAAAATAAAAATCGCGATACAAAACGCAGGATTTGTTATTCTTCTTTTATTGATGGCATTTATTATTTATAACGATTTAATAAGTTTATAGTTTTTAAAGGCAGTATTGAAAATTTGTTTTGTTTCATCGGCAATTTTATGGGAGGCACCTGTATATAATTGTGAAACAAAATTTTTATTCAAGCTGCCTTTCTTTTTTATAGAAAGGACTTTTGCTTGAAAAGAATTTGTGCCCTTCTTATTTCAATCATCTTTATATCCAATCTCTCCGCGCAAGTAAAAGAATATGATTTAGAAGAAGTAGTTATTACAGCTGGTAGAAGCCCGGTTTCATTTTCAAACCTTGCACGCTCCGTAATTGTTCTTACCTCTTCAGATATCAAATCATTGCCCGCTTCAAATTTACAAGACGTTTTAAAATATTTAAGCGCGGTTGATTTAAAAACACGCGGGGCTCAAGGAATTCAGGGCGATGCGGGAATTCGCGGAGGTACTTTTGAACAAACTTTAGTTTTAATCGACGGAGTTAAAATTAGTGATCCTCAGACAGGTCATCACAATTTAAATCTCCCAATTAATTTAGAAAATGTTGAAAGAATAGAAATTTTACAAGGTCAGGGTTCCCGAATATTTGGTCCAAATGCTTTCGGCGGCGCGATAAATATTATTACTAAAAAAAACAATAAGTCTTCACTTTCACTTTCGACCGCAGGCGGCGAAAATAATTATTATGATATAAATCTATCGGCTTCGCAGCCCGTATTATTTTCCGGGAATAATATTTCTTTTTCGAAAAAGAAATCCGACGGATACATGCACAACACAAATTTTGATATGACAGACTTCTCAATCGGTCAAAATTATTTTATCAATCACAATGTTTTAAATGTTTATTTCGGTTATATCGATAAAAAATTCGGTGCAAATAATTTTTACTCCGACCAATATCCGAATCAATGGGAACACACAACAACAAAAATTTTTAGTATTACCTCTGAATTTGGGAATGAGGATTTAGCATTTTCACCCAAACTATTTTGGCGCCGAGGCGACGATGATTATATTCTTGATAACTCACGCCCAAGTTTTTACCGCAATATTCATAAAACATATTCGTACGGCGGAGAAATTCAAGCATCGTTAAAAACAAATTTTGGCGTTACATCTTTTGGCGGTGAAATAAGCAAGGAAGAAATAGCAAGCAATAGTCTTGGAAATCATTCACGCTTAAAAGGCGGTTTCTTCGCCGAACAATTTATTGATATCTCTAATTCTATATCTGTATCAACCGGTTTTTTTATTTACAATTATTCAAATGTAGGATGGAAATTGTGGCCGGGAATTGACGCTGCATATAAATTTTCTGACAATATAAAAATCTTTGCTTCAATCGGACAAGCTTTTCGAATCCCAACTTTTACCGAATTGTATTATAAAAGTCCGGCAAACCTCGGCAACCCGAATTTGAAATATGAAGAGACAACCAACTATGAAATTGGGTTTTCATATTCCGAGAAAGCAATTCAGTTTCAATCGAGTATCTTTTTTAAGAATGGAAAAAACATAATTGATTGGGCGCGGATTTCGCAAATTGATCCGTGGAAAGTTGAAAACGTAACTAATCTAAAAACCTTTGGTTTTGAAGTTGGCTACTCTCATTTATTAAATACTAATGTTTTACCGCTATCTAAAATTAATATTAACTATACATATCTTTCTACCGATAGAACAACGGGAAATTTCCAATCAAAATATGTTCTTGAAAATTTGCGTCATCAATTAATTTTCAACATTGATAATGAATTGCCGTTCGGCTTTATTAACAATTGGTCGTTTGTTTTTAAGGATCGTGAAAATCTTTCGTCTCAATTTACGATTGATACGCAAATCGATTTGACAATTCATCCGTTTAATTTCTTTTTGCGGGTTACAAATTTATTGAACAGATATTACGAAGATTTTCCCGGTGTTGTACTGCCTGGGCGTTGGATAACAGCGGGAATTAAATTTTCCACTAATGATTTATAACTTTGCGCCTCTGCGGTAAAACTATTTTCTCACAAAGACGCAAAGTCCACAATGAAATTACTTTTAGCTCAGCTTAAATTTTACAGGAATAATAACTTCTGCTTTTACTTTTTTGCCGTCCTTTTCGCCGGGAGTAAATTTGACTTCTTTAATTG
>CAZRMG010000405.1:0-3125 GCA_964601095.1 uncultured Melioribacteraceae bacterium
AAATGATGAAATAAGATTCATATTAATCATCTTATTTAGTATTTTGTAATCAGTCTCCCAAATCTTGGAACCGCCAGCAAAACCTCCTATTGTACTAAACAAAAAATACTCCGCTTCCGATTCTCTATTTATTCTTGAGAAAACATCTTCAACATTTGATTCAATAGATAAATCCCCGCATAAAATTTTTTCATAAATAACGTTTGTTGATTGAACGGGAAAGTCTTTCCTACCGATAAAATAAAATTTATCAATTTTTTTTTGTGAGAAAAACTTAACCGCATCTTTGCCAAGATTTCCTGTTGCACCGATGAGAATAAAAATTTTCATAATTATTATTCTTCTTTGTGATTGAATATTTTAATACCCACTGGGAAGTGGTCGCTGTAACCTCCATAATATTTATTGCCACCGTATGTTCCTGAAGGAGCGTCTTTTTTACTGCCGCTTTTTATTAACATAAAATCCGGTTTAACAATTTCAAAGCTTCCGCATTTATATTCCAAATGATTAAGATCAATAAAATTTTGAGAAACGATTATCTGGTCAAGCATATTCCAATCGCCTCTATACTGGTAAGTTCCGAAACCTTCTGAAAATAATTTATACGATAAGTTAAGCAACTCGCTTGAATCGGGTTTATTTTCATCACATAAATAATCTTTTGCTTTTAAAACGCTATCAATTGATTTATTATTTGGTTCGTCATTAAAATCGCCTAATATTATAATTTGTTTGTCAATTTCATTTTGCAAAAGTGAATCAATATTGGTTCTCAAAATCTGTGCAGCAGCAACTCTGTTTTTCTCCGATTCAGCTTCTCCCCCTCTTCTAGAAGGCCAATGGTTAACAAAAAAATGCACCTTTGTTTCACTTTCTCTATGAATCAAAACAACGTGTAAAATATCACGTGTTTTATTACCGCTTGGAATTTTTACTTCGATAGGAATAATTTCTTCAATATCAAAAACACTTCGGTCGTACATCAAACATGCGTCTATTCCCCTTGCATCGGGAGAATCGCGGTGCGCAATAATATAATCTCGAGATGGCATTTTATACATTAATCTTTTTAATACACTAATGTTTTCCACTTCTTGAAAACCGATCACATCGGGTCCGCAGCCGTTATTCATATAATTAATTATATGAGTTAAATTTTTCAATTTAGTTTCAAGACGTTCTTCCGTCCAATCTTTTTTACTGCCGGGTAAAAACTCGGAATCGTTTGTTAGGGAGTCATCATCTGTATCAAAAAGATTTTCAACATTCCAAGTTGCAATGTACAATGTGTCGGACAGTTTGAATTCTTGAGCGAGCAAAATATTCGCTGTAAAAAATAGAATAGTAACTAACAGTGTTTTAATTAAAATTATTTTTCTCATATAGTTTATGGTTATTATGTCTGTTAATAATTATTTTCTATGCAGAATATAAACAATTAAGGCACTTGAAAAAAGAACGTATGAAAAACGAAAAAAATAAATTTGTTATTATCGATGCAATGGCGTTAGCTTATAAAGGATATTATGCTTTTATAACGCGTCCACTGACTAATACAAAAGGCGAACCAACTTCTGCTGTATTTGGATTTCTAAATCAGTTATTTAAAATTATTGAAGATACAAAACCGGATTACCTTGCCGTAGCTTTTGATTCCAAAGAAAAAACTTTTAGGCATGAAAAATATGAGAATTACAAATCCTCGCGCGAAGCAATGCCTGAAGATATGATTCCTCAAATACAGAGAATTAAAGAAATAATAAATGCTTTTAACATTCCTCTTTATATTTTGCCCGGATACGAAGCCGATGATTTGATTGGTACCGCAGTCAAAAAAGCTGAAGCCGAAGGATTTTTATCTTATGCCGTAACACCTGATAAAGATTATATACAATTGATTACTGAAAATGTAAAAGTAGTTAAGCCGGGAAAATCGACTGATGAAATTGTAATTGTTGACGAGAACAAAGTACGCGAGGAATTCGGTTTTGAACCAAAACAAATGATTGATTACCTCGCGCTTGTCGGCGATGCATCGGATGATATACCCGGTGTGGCTGGCATTGGTCCCAAAACAGCGGTACCGCTTATTCAAAAATTCAAAACTCTCGAAAATATTTATAAGAATATTGACAATATTGAAAAACAAGGAATAGTAAATAAACTAATTGATAGTAAAGAAAATGCTTTTCTTTCAAAAGAATTAGCAACTATACACACAAGTGTTCCTTTCGAAATGAATTTTGACGAAGCAAAATTTGAAAAGCCAAATCTTGAAAATCTACTAAAAATATTTGCAGA
This sequence comes from uncultured Melioribacteraceae bacterium, assembly GCA_964601095.1. Classification (GTDB taxonomy): domain Bacteria; phylum Bacteroidota; class Ignavibacteria; order Ignavibacteriales; family Melioribacteraceae; genus JAEWUC01. Next base: position 2,305 of record CAZRMG010000405.1, read on the forward strand.
GCTTGATTTCAAATCTTTTGCGGGAAAACTTAAAAAACTATTTGTTGATGATGTTAAAAATGAAGAACCTATTATTGAGAAAGAAATTGTTGTTGAAGAAACATCAACAGTGTTTGATAAAAGCAAAGTCAAATACAAACTTGTTACAATGTTTAAGGATGCAAATGATTTAGCTGTCAATCTTTCAAAATCCGAATTATTTGTTTTTGATACAGAAACTGATTCACTCGATACATTAAATGTTAACCTTGCAGGATGTGCATTTTCTACAAAGCCGAAAGAAGCATTTTTCGTTGCTATAAATCCTTCCAAAGAAACAGGAGGATTATTCTCTGCCGATCTTTCCGATCGCCTTCCGGTGAATGATTTTATTAGAATATTTAAACCTGTATTCGAGAATAAAAATATTAAAAAAGTCTGCCAAAACGGAAAGTACGATATTGCCGTTATGAAACATTATAATGTTGATGTTAAGAATTTCTACTTCGATACAATGCTTGCAAGTTATGTAATAGATCCCGATCAAAAGCACGGAATGGATGACCTTTCGGAAAAGTATTTAAATTATAAACCGATTCCTCTAATTGATTTGATCGGTTCAAAAAAAACTCCAGAAAAAATATTTGAGACTGATCCAAACCAGCTTTCGGATTATTCATGCGAGGATGCCGATATAACATTCAGGTTATATAAACTTTTTCAGAAAGAATTAGAGAAAGAAAACCTTGAACGTATTGCGTACGAAATTGAATTTCCCCTTGTTGAAGTATTGGAAGACATGGAAAGAACCGGTGTTAAAATTGATGTTAAAAGTCTAAACG
>CAZRMG010000406.1:0-3108 GCA_964601095.1 uncultured Melioribacteraceae bacterium
TGCAGGATTCAAACCGCCCGATCGGCTCTTTTATTTTTATTGGAACAACCGGTGTTGGAAAAACCGAACTTGCACGTGCGCTCGCCGATTTTTTGTTTGATGATGAACACGCAATGATCAGAATTGATATGAGCGAGTACATGGAAAAATTTTCAGTATCCCGCTTGATCGGCGCGCCTCCTGGATATGTCGGTTACGATGAAGGCGGGCAATTGACAGAAGCCGTTAGAAGAAAACCATATTCAGTTGTACTGCTCGATGAAATTGAAAAAGCGCATCCCGATATTTTTAATGTCTTGTTGCAGGTTTTAGACGATGGGCGTTTAACAGATAACAGGGGAAGAACAGTCGATTTCAAGAATACGATTATAATTATGACTTCGAATCTTGGCTCACATTTAATACAAGAAAAATTAACCGAGATAAATGAAAGCAACTTCGAAGAAATTCTTGGGAAGCTAAGAGTTAGTTTAACCGAACTTTTAAGGCAAACAATTCGTCCGGAATTTTTAAATAGAATTGATGAAGTTGTTCTATTCAAACCGTTGTTGAAAAGTGAAATTAAAAATATAATCGAGATACAACTTCAACGAGTTGGGAAGATGCTTGCAGAAAAAGGACTATCGCTTGCAATTGATGAGGATGTAAAAGATTTTATAATTCAACACGGGTATGATGTTACATTTGGTGCGCGTCCATTAAAAAGAACAATTCAAAAATATATAATCAATCCACTCTCAGCGGAATTGCTGATGAATAAGTTTGAAAACGGAGATACGATTATTATTAAAAGCCCCGGCACGGGAAAATTGGAGTTTAATAAAAAATAATTTTAATTGAAGTTGCAATAATAATTGCTGTTTTTTAAATATTGTAGGGAACGGTTTCAAACCGTTCCCAAGCATCTAATATTTTCTTTCTAATTCCAACAATCTTTGTTTCCGCCAAACCTTTCCACCGTAACCGCGTAAGTTTCCGTCTTTACCTATAACTCTATGACAAGGAATAATTATGGCTATACTATTGTATCCGTTTGCCGAAGCAACAGCCCGGACCGCATTAACATTACCGATTCTTTGTGCCAGCTTTTCGTATGAAATAGTTTCACCATACGGAATTTTTTTTAATTCCTCCCAAACATGTTTTTGAAAATCTGTTCCGCTTTCAACTAACGGGATTGAAAAACATATCAACTCACCTTTAAAGTATGAATTAATTTCTTGATCAATCTTTTTATACAACGAGTGATTCTGAATTACCGGTACGGCGTTGTGTGTTTTTGTAATTCTTTTTATTTGTGTTTTCAACATTCGACGGTCTTCAAATTCAAGCATGCAAAGTTTATCGTCAATAATCCCTGCAATCATTTGCCCGAGCGGAGTATTGATCTTCCCGATCGAAAATATTTTTATTGCCTTTGATTTCGAAGGGGATTTGCCTGTTAAATTTTTCAATGCTTCGGTAAATCCGCTTAAAGATTCAAATCCTGTTGTGTATGCCGTTTCCATAATTTTCCTTCCTTTCCCGATATGATTGACGGCGTTTGCCAACCTTATCGATCGCAAATATGAAATGAAAGTTGTATTGTAATTTTTCTTGAACCATCTTCTAACTCTATTGGGCTCGAGGCCAAGATTTTTCAAATCAGAATCTCTCCAACGTTCGCTATTGGAAGTTTGAATTCTTTGTAGAAGATTAATTACCCATTCCGGTTTGTCGTTATCCAAATTTAACGGTTTACAAAGTTTACACGGTCGATATCCTTTTTTAATTGCCTCAACCGTGGTTGAAAAGAATTCAACATTTTCCGGTTTGGGCTTTTTGGCTGTGCATGTAGGTTTGCAGAATATGCCCGTAGTTTTAACCGCAACGTAAAAAATCCCAATGAAAGAAGAATCTTTCGCCAAAAGGGCTTTATACATTATACTTTTTGAAGGAAGCGTCTTTTTCATAAACGTAATTTTAATATTTGGCCATCATTTAATCTTCCGAAAAATTAACACATAATTCAAATATTGGCGAATAGGACACAAATAACTTCCATACTTGAATCTATTATAAGTTATATTTAGACAACAATTTATTAGGAAAAATGCAAAATGACGTTTGAAGAGTTAGGTTTAGAAGAAAAAATATTACAAGCTACAAAAGATCTCGGATTTGAAACACCGATGCCGATTCAAGAAAAAGTAATTCCGCTTTTGTTGGAAGAGGAAACCGATGATATAATAGCATTAGCACAAACCGGAACGGGCAAAACAGCCGCGTTCGGATTGCCGATTATTCAAAAAGCGGATACATCAAATAAAAGAATACAGTATTTAATTTTAAGTCCCACACGCGAATTGTGTCTTCAGATCTCTGACGACCTCGCGAGCTTTGCTAAATTCAAACCGGAAATAAAAATTGCGGCTGTATTTGGCGGTGCAAGTATGGATAGGCAAATTCAAAAAATTAAAAGCGGCGTTCAAATTGTTTCCGCAACTCCCGGAAGATTAGTTGATTTGATTAACCGCGGAATAGTTGATCTTTCCAAAGTTAAAACAGTTGTTCTTGATGAAGCCGATGAAATGTTGAACATGGGTTTTCGCGATGAACTCGAAGCAATTTTAAAAGAAACTCCCAAACAAAAAAACACGCTTTTGTTTTCTGCAACAATGCCGCAGGAAATTGTTTCAATTGCAAACCGCTACATGAAAAACCATAAAGAAATAACTGTTGGAAAAAGAAATGCCGGCGCGGAAAATATTGAACATGTTTGTTATATGGTTCAGGAAAAAGAAAGATACCTTGCGCTTAAAAGAGTTGTAGATTTCAACCCGGAAATTTACGGTATCGTTTTTTGCAGAACACGAACCGAAACTCAGGATGTGGCAAACAAACTTTTAAAAGACGGATACAATGCGGATTCTTTGCACGGAGATTTATCGCAGGCACAGCGCAACATGGTTATGAATAAATTCCGTATAAAAAATCTTCAACTATTGGTTGCTACAGATGTCGCAGCTCGCGGACTTGATGTTGACAGTTTAACTCATATTATAAATTATAACTTTCCCGATGAATTGGAAATTTATACACACCGCAGCGGAAGAACAGGGCGCGCGG
>CAZRMG010000407.1:0-3106 GCA_964601095.1 uncultured Melioribacteraceae bacterium
AGCGCGACCACGTCCCTGACCGGGGTGATCCTGCGCGGCATTTCGACCGCGTACGTCCGGATGCCTTCGAGCCCTCCGAACGCTTCGAGCCCTTCGTCGGGAGACGCGATCGCGCTGACCTCCATGCCGCGCTCCTTCATGAAACCGACCTGCCCCCGCAAAAACCCCAGCGATTTGGCCACGGTCATGACGTGGACAAGGCTAAACGATTGCGTTCCTATCAAATGATTTTCGGGCACAATTTCATTGCCGTCCAGTGACGGCCCTCACATCACCCCATCAAATTGCATAAAGCCCCGGTTCAATACAGCTATCGGTATCTCGGAACTCAGGCGCGCCTTCGCGTGATCACGGATTCCCCCATCATGGGACTCCCAGGATGTTGATCATCTTGGGGACTGCAATATCGAGGCAGTAGCCTTGTTCCACCTTCAGCCGACCTCTCATTCCCATCTTCTTACAGAGAGTGCGATCTACGTATAACCTGTCAAGGGCCTCCGACCACTCGCCCTGCCCGCTGGCAAGGAATCCGTCGTAGCCATTCTCAACCACACGACGGTTCTCACCTACTGCGGATGCCACAACAGGTTTCCAGCATGCCATATACTGAATCAACTTGAATGCGCATTTCCCCGCCTCCCAAGATCCCTCAGGAAGCGGCATGATTCCCACATCAATTCTGGAAAGCTCCTCGACTTCGGTTTCCTCCGACCATGGAACCCATTCCAAATTACGAATAGCCAAGGGGATCCGCCTCCCGCCAATGATTACGACCCGGGCGTTGCGGCAGCCACAAAATGCATCGAGTGTCTTTTCCACGTCCCTTAGGTAGCGGATCGTCGCCTGGGACCCTATCCAGCCGATCGTGAAAGTCCCGGAACTCGGGTTTGAGGGGGCGGCAGCCGGGTATCGGGCCAAATCAACAACAGTCGGGATGAAATGCACCTCCGGATTGAATTGACAGGCATATTGATAGAGGTATTTGCTTCCGACAATCACTTTTGACGCCCCCGCCATAACGCCGGATATCTTATCTCCGAGCGCTTTTCTGACAAGGGTGTTGGGATGCCGATCATAGCCATGAAATACTGCATCATCATAATCCACCGCATATCTCAACTTCCCGAGGAAATGCTTCACCTCAAGCTCCCTGGGGATGAACGGGAAGGCTTCCTTCTCAATTATTACCCAATCATAATTTCGCGCCCTTTTCATGGCTCGGCACCGATTCCAATAGCTCAGAGCCAATTGCGGCAAAACTGCCGATTTGTTCATGAATCGTTTTCCAACATATCCATAGGCAAAAAACGGTTGATGATCGCACTCGATTCCCCGCGCCCGCAACGCCGGAATGTACTGGAGCATCCTGTATCTCGAACTGGCTCCATCCCTGTCGTAGCGCGACATAAACAACACTCTCATTGAGATGCTCTCCATCGTTAGCAGGCTGCTGAAAAAATGAGATTTCCATCATATCTATGATTCAATAAAGACCATTAGTGTCCGAACGTTAATCGCATAGAAATAGATGTTTAGAAGAATTCGGTTGTTTGCCATCCATGCCATTTGCCGTAAGTGCCTCAAACATAAGCATTTTTTCTAATTGGATCAGGCTGAGTATCCGCAAAATTGTGTAAAACGGCAATGAAATACGCAACTTCTTTTTAGGATCGCCGCCAGAGTGACCTTTGCCTTGAATGACGGAGTATAATTCCTTCGTTGCTTTCTTGCCATCTGATTCTCCTTCGTTCGGCCGTTTCCGGCCCTCAGTTAGGCAAGATCATCAATTATCCCCCTGTCCAGTTTCATGAATCCCGCTCTCATATTGACTAAAGGCTGGCGAGTTCCCATTGAACCTCCTGCTCCGTGGGAGTCATGATGAAGGGACCGGCAATAGCTTTCATCTCATTCTTCTCATCATATCCGGGATGTCTTTGTATAGCATCAGATATCCCTCGACCGTCTCCCTGGTCTCCTTAAATGAACGATGCATGGCTGCTAGAACAAGGCGTGTAATCGGTTCCATGAAAAGTGTAGCGGCAAAATGCAAAATAGCGCTAAACCCGCCAAAATTTTTGAATCCATATTGGATTCTGCTTCTCAATGAATAAAACAATCGCTTAGCCTTGATGCGCTGTGATGTGCCGCCACCTTTATGAAAGGCTTCGGCATCCGCAATATAGTGGATTTCATACCCATGCCTCTTAACGCGATTGGAAAAGTCTAGGTCCTCAAAATATACAAAGAATCTAGTATCAAAACCTCGGAGTTGGTTATAAACCGACTTGCGAACTAAATAGAATGCTCCGATCACATGATCAACCGGCCTTGTGTCATTATGATCCCATTCAGCCATGATATGGCTTTTAAATGCCTTTGGAAACAGCACATCTAAACCAAATATCTTTGAAAAGAAGTGTTCCGGCCGTGGAAGTCTGGCGCATGTCTTGCTGACATCAAGCAATTCATCAACCAGCTTAATGCCACATACCGCAACGTTCTTTTTCTCTGGTGCTTCCATATACGCCATGGGAATCATAAGAGAATCGCTCTTAAGCCGAATATCTGGATTTAGAAAAAGCAGATAATCCGCCTTGCTGATCTGAGCTCCTTGATTGCATGCGGTTCCGAAGCCTAAATTATCGCAATTTCTCGCGAAAATTAGAGGAAGATGAATATTATCGAGCCCATTTAGGGATCCATCTACCGAATCATTATCCACTACTATGACTTGGGACAATTCAAACCCTGCCTTGTCGCAAAGCCCTATCGACATAAGGCAGTCTTTTAATTGAATCCCCGCATTCCAATTGACGATGATTATATCCAGTTGGCTCATGTTCCTTTTTTGCATTTATCAAATCTGTTCACTACTGTCCCGTTATTGACAGATAAAATTTCCGCAACGTTAAACATAACAAAGGCTTACGCGATAAAATGCCCCGCATCGACTTCAATTCAGTTCTGTATGATGGCCTCCATTATCCCAAAGGAGACCGTCATGTACCAAGTCCGAATTGTCTTTTCGCAGATCATGGAACACTTGCCGGAACGCCATTTCAAAGCATGCGTCAATCGCTATCACGGCGATCATCGTATTCGAACC
>CAZRMG010000408.1:0-3104 GCA_964601095.1 uncultured Melioribacteraceae bacterium
TTCAAGTTCTTGTAATTCTTCTTTCCTGTCCTCTAAAACACATTTGACAATGTACTCTAAAAATTCTTCGGCGAGGTCCATATCATCATCAAGATCAAAGAAAGCCATCTCGGGTTCAACCATCCAAAATTCAGTTAAGTGTCTTCTCGTTTTGGATTTCTCCGCACGGAAAGTTGGACCAAATGAATAAACTTTGCCCAATGCCATTGCACCGCTCTCTTCGTACAATTGTCCGGATTGCGTTAAGTATGCTTTGCCGAGGTCAAAATATTCCATCTCAAAAAGTGTAGAAGTACCTTCGCATGCGTTTGGTGTAATGATTGGAGGATCAAAAAGTGTGAACCCGCGCTCGTCGAAAAAATCACGAATTGCTTTAACAACACGATGACGAATTTTTAATATCGCAACTTGTCTTTTTGAACGCACCCATAAATGACGGTTATCGATAAGAAATTCTATCCCGTGCTCTTTTGGTGTAATCGGGTATTCGTGCGCAATAGAAATAGTTTTCAAATCAGTAACATCAAGTTCATGCCCTCCAACCGAACGAGGTTCAACTTTAACTTTTCCTGTTACTTCAAATGATGATTCTTGTGTAAGATGATCGGCTGATTCAAATAATTCTGGACTAACATTTCCTTTAAAGACAACACACTGCACATAACCGCTGCCGTCTCGTAAAATTAAAAATTTTAGTTTCCCGCTCGATCTTTTATTGTAGAGCCATCCTTTTAGCGTTACTTCTTCGCCAACGTGATCTTTTAGATCTTTGATATAGACTGTAGGTCGCATTATCTTAATTTTTTTTTGTTTTTGTTGGGCAAATATAACTATCGAATAAGTTATAATGCAAAAATTTCAGTTATTAGTAATATTTATTTTTCGTTACTCTAAGATTGTCTTTTAACTTTTATTTATAGAATTTAGGAAAAGATAGCTTGAAAATTCTTCTTAAAGAACTAATTCAATATTTTTTTAGTTATAATACGATATTAAAAGTAATTTTTATGGCTTATTGTATAAAGTTTACAAATCTATTTTATTTGGTTTAGGACCAAGTATATACTTTATAATAACATCGTAATTTTATTTCGCATTTAATAGGGTCTATGTAAATGCTTTATGTAGTATTGTTAGGATTTATATCTACTTTATTGATTCCAATAATAATAAAGCTAAAAAAGGAATACCTCGGGCTAATATTATCTATTTTACCGCTTAGTATATTCCTTTATTTTGCGTGGTATTATCAGGCAATTACAAACGGTCAGGTTTTTCATGAATCCTACCAATGGTTTCCCTCTCTCGGTATTAATTTAACCTTTTTTCTTGATGGCTTAAGTTTAACATTCGCACTTATTATATCATTTGTGGGATTTATTGTTTTTTATTATGCAAGCAGTTATTTAAAAGAAAATAAATTCATAGGAAGATTTTATGTATATATTTTAGTTTTCATGTCGTCAATGCTCGGCTTAGTAACTTCGGATAATTTAATAACACTTTTTGTTTTTTGGGAATTAACAAGCATAAGTTCCTATTTGCTAATAGGATTTAACCACCACAAAGAACGTTCAAGATATTCTGCTTTACAAGCATTATTAGTTACCGGCGGAGGAGGTTTGTGTCTGCTTGCCGGTTTTATAATTCTTGGCGGAATAATTGACGGATGGAGTATTTCATCTCTTGCACGGTTGAATGATTTAATTACGCAAAACCAGTATTATACTTCTGCTGTTATTTTGATTTTAATAGGTGCTTTTACAAAATCCGCACAATTTCCTTTTCATTTTTGGCTTCCTAATGCTATGGAAGCACCAACGCCGGTAAGCGCATACCTTCATTCTGCAACTATGGTCAAAGCCGGAATTTATTTGATGGCTAGATTGAATCCGGGACTTGGCGGAACAGATTTATGGCAAAATACTATTTTATTTTTTGGCACAACAACAATGCTGATTGGTGCAATACTTTCAATAAAGCAAAACGATTTAAAAAAACTTCTTGCTTATTCAACATTAAGTGTTCTTGGCACATTGACATTATTACTTGGTATTGGAAGTGATTTAGCAATTAAAGCATTCTTAATTTATTTGATCGCACATTCACTTTACAAAGGAGCTTTATTTCTTGTTGCCGGTTCAATCGATCATGAGACAGGAACAAGAGATATAAATAAACTTAGCGGCCTAGGAAAGCTTATGCCAATAACAGCTGCAATTGCTATACTTGCTTCACTTTCTAAAATGGGCATCGTCCCACTTATAGGATTTGTAGGGAAAGAAACAGTTTACGCTTCAATTCTTGAGTTTACTAAATTCAATACTCTACTCATCATTCTTGCTATTGCTGCAAATGTATTTATTGTATATATAACTATTTCTGTCGGCTTTAAACCTTTTTGGGGACAATTAAAAGACACACCAATTAAGCCGCACGAGGTTCCATTCCCAATGTGGTCCGGTCCGGCATTACTTGCGCTAAGCGGACTAACATTAGGCATTTTCTCTTCATCAATTATCAATAATCTAATCAATTTTACTGAGCTTGGAATTATCTCATATAAATTGAATATACCGGTTAAGTTGTGGCATGGTTTTAATTTAGAATTTGGACTTAGTGTTCTTACAGTTTTACTTGGTGTTCTATTATTTGTATATCATAAAAAAATTATCGGCATAGCAAGTAACGTTTCAATTATGAATTATTTAAAACCATCTTTTTATTACGATTTTTTATTAAATGGAATATTAAAGACAGCCAAACTAAGCACAAGAGTTTTACAAAGCGGTTATCTTCGATTTTATGTTATGTGGATAATAATAACAACTGTTATCCTTGGCGGTTTTACACTTATTAATCAAAAAGATATTGTAAAGATTACTTTTCCTTTCAACCCAACATTTTCTGAAATAACAATTGCAATAATTATGATTGTTGCTACATATTTAACCGTTCGAGCAAAATCGAGATTAGTATCAATCGTAGCAGTTGGAGTTGTCGGATATTTAGTAGCGCTAATATTCCTTATGTATAGTGCGCCAGATTTAGCAATGACTCAATTTGCAATTGAAACATTGACAGTTATTATTTTTGTTCTGGTA
>CAZRMG010000409.1:0-3092 GCA_964601095.1 uncultured Melioribacteraceae bacterium
TACTTTTTTAACTGAAGATGATTTTGATCTCTGTTCAGATGCGCAACATAAAAATATTTTTCATCCGGCGACCATGTTAAACTTGCATAATACTGTTCAAGCGGTTCGCCTGTTTTTAACCATTGTGTTTTGCCTGTCTTAATCTCGTAAATCCCAATTGTTACTTGATGACTTGTCTGTCCGGCCATCGGGTACTTTATATTTTCTAATTGTGCGGGAGTTTTAGAAATATCAACAAGAGGGTAATCCGTTACCATAGTCTGATCCATTCTGTAAAACGCTATGTAGTTAGAATTGGGCGACCAAAATATCCCTTCATTAATTCCGAATTCATTACGGTGAACGGCTTGCCCGTTTACAATATTGGTGTGGGAATCATTTGTGATTTGTAATGTTTTACCATCGTTAAGCGAAACATATAGGTTATTAGATTTTGTAAATGCCGCAAATTTATTATTTGGAGAAACTTGTAAGTTTTCAGAAGCTTCATCAACCTTCAATATGCTTGATATACTTTTGTATTTAATGTCGAAAGAAAGCCACTCGTTCTTACTCCAGAAATAAAATGTTGTGCTTGTTGCCCAATTAATTTGCGGGAAAACTTTAAGCGTTTGTGAGTTAACTTTTTCTAAGTAAGTGTTTAGTCCGCTTAAAGTTAAAATGGTATCCTGCAATTTCGATTTTGGACTGTCTTTAATTAAATAGGATTCAGATTGTGATGCGTTTACATGAACAAAATTATCGGAATCCGGGAGCCAATTTAACTGACGCAAATTTTGAACGGCTAATTTTGAGTAAGCGTTTAATACAACGTCTTCAACTGTGAATAATTTTTTTTGGGGGAAGGTATTTGTAATTAAAACGATAAGCAGCAACAGAAGCAAATTGATTTTTCGCATAATAACTCCGGTGAGAATTTTTGTTTAAACAAAAAAAGGGGCATTGTTTATGCCCCTCAGTTCATTAAATAAAATTATTTTTTACTTCCATCCGTCGTAGGAATTATTCGATGGACTAAAATATTATCGATTAATTTATACTCTTTGGCTTCTTCTGCAGTTAAGTAATAATCGCGGTCGCAGTCTTTTGCAATTTGTTCAAATGGTTTGCCTGAATGATCAGATAATATTTTATATATAGTGTCGCGAGTCTTCAGCATTTCTTTTGCATGAATTTCAATGTCGGTTGTTTGTCCTTGCAATCCGCCAACCCATGGTTGATGAATCATAATTTTAGAATGGGGAAGTGAAGAACGTTTACCAGCTTCTCCGCCTGCCAATAAAACCGCGCCCATGCTTGCCGCGAGTCCTACGCAAATTGTTGATACTTTGGATTTTATATATGTCATTGTATCATAAATAGCTAATCCCGCCGAAACACTTCCGCCCGGTGAATTAACATAAAGGAAAATATCTTTTTCAGGGTCCTCAGCTTCAAGAAATAAAAGCTGTGCAATGATTAAACTTGCAATATGATCGTCAACCGCTGTTCCTAAAAAAATAATTCTTTCACGGAGTAAACGCGAAAAAATATCCATTCCTCGTTCGCCGCGTCCCGTTTGTTCAATTACGTAAGGAATTAATTGGTTTAATATTTCTGGCTTGTTTAAATATTCTGCATACGATTTAGGATAGCTGCTCATTTTTGTTTTTCCTTTTTCTCTTTAATTTTTTCGTCTGCATCAACTTCTTTTACTTTATTGTTGGATTTAAGAAACTCAATTACTTTTTCTTCCAACAAAACTTCAGAACGGTTTGTGTCTTTATAATACTTAACCAACTTTTCTACCGAAATACCTGTCTTCTCAGCTTCTTGCTTGGCAATTTCTTCGAGAGCATTTTCATCAACAGGAATGCTTTCTGCTTCAGCTAAACTTTCCAAAATGATCTGCCATTTTGCATTCCATTCTGCTCTCGGTTTAAAATATTCTGCAATAGCTTTCTCGTCGATGTTCGGCATCTTGTAGCGTTTGGCGTTTTCAATTTCAATTTCAACCAATCTTTTATGTATTGATTCAACATAACCTGTTGGCGGAGTAAAATCATTGTTCTTAACAATCTCTGTTAAAAGATTATTTATATAAATCTCTTCGGATTGCTTTGTGTAATAATCTTTAAAATTATTTCTTAAGACTTCTTTTAATTCATCTAAAGTTGCAGCTTTGCTGTTAGAAATTTTCTTAACAATTTCTTCTGTCAATTCCGGCTGTACGGTTTTTTCAATTTTTGTTATTTCAGCTTCGTAACGGTATTCTTCTCTGTGAAGTTCCTCACCGTGATAATGTTCATCAATAAAAGTGAAATTAAAAGTTTCGTTCAGTTTTTTGCCAACGGCATTATCCTTAATCTGGGCATTTACTTTTTCATCACTTAAATCAATTAACATATTTTCACTACGCTGACCGATAACCGGAGTATTATTTTCATCCAATTTTTGGAGATTAACAGTAATGCGGTAACTCTCATTTTCAACTGATTCGGCATCTTCAAATTTTATGTAGGGCTTCAATAAATAGTCAACTTCTTTTTCGATTTCGTCTTCTTTAATTTTGAATATCGGTTTTTCTACTTCAATATTTTTATAATCCTTTACAGTCAATTTGGGTTTTACTTCATATTGTATCTTAAACGAAAGTTTTGATCCCATTTGAAAATCAATGTCGATAAGATGGGGAGTACTTATCGGTTTAAGATTTTCTTTATCAACAACTTCCCAGAATTTTTTCGTAGCAATTTTATCGCTGGCTTTATATTCAATAGCTTCGCCGTAAAGTTTTTTGATCATCGTCATAGGGGCTTTGCCTTTTCTAAAGCCGTCTATTTGTATGGTTTTACTTTCTTCTTTATAAGCATCTTGAATTTCAGGTAGGATTTCATCGTAGGTTAAATTGACTTCAACTTCCTGCGAAATATCCGACAGATTATTAACTTTAACTTCCAAAAACACCTCTAATACATTTAATTTATAATTAGTGCGAGAGGGGGGACTCGAACCCCCACACCTTTTGGGCACTAGATCCTAAGTCTAGCGCGTCTGCCAATTTCGCCACACTCGCAAATGGATTGCAAAATTACTTAATTAAGAAGAAATAT
>CAZRMG010000410.1:0-3091 GCA_964601095.1 uncultured Melioribacteraceae bacterium
TTTTTGATATCATACACGCCGTTCAATTGTAATACCGATTGTTTTATCAACAACATGCCGAGAGAGTTAACCGATTCTGAATCAAAATTTTCAGTAAGTCCCGGTCCGTTATCTTTATATATAAAAGAAATATTCCCATCGCTTCTGTTTTGGACAAACAGATTAATCATCGGCTGGTATGTTTTTTCGAAAGCATACTTAAGCGAATTAGTAATTAACTCGTTCAAGATTAATCCGCACGGCACAGACACGCTTGAATTAACAATAATATTATCGCTTTGGCAATTATAAACAACGCTTCTGTTCTGAAGAGTTTTTAAGATGTGTTTTCCCAGCTCAGTTAAATAATTTCCGAGAGAAAACATCTCGGAGTTTGTAGAGTGATAAAGATTGTCGTGAATCAAAGATATTGCGGAAATCCGAGATTGGATGTCGGCTACTACCGATTCTATGCTTTTATTTTCAGCTTCTAATAATGATTGTAAACTTAATGTGCTTATCAAAAGATTGAAATGGTTTTTGACTCTATGATGGACTTCTTTAATTTGTACTTCTTTGCTGTGCAAATCTTCTTGAGCTTTCCTATACAATAGCATGGACTTTAAATCATTTTGAATAATTTCGCGGAGTGAAGTAAGTAAATCCTGGAACAGGGCAGAGTATTTATTTTCCTTATTATCCAGCATACAGAATGTGCCGAACACTTCGCCGTCGGGCCAAAGAATCGGCATTCCCATATAAGAAACCATATTAAACGGTACGCTTGGGTTATCATCTTTCCATTCATCCGATGTTAAAGCGTTCGGCAGTAAAAGCTGGTTTCTTGTGCCCGCAACATTTTCGCAATACCAGCCCAAACCGAGTTCAAGTTTAAGCTGCGGTTCAAAAATGTTACCATCTGTTTTGCTGGAAAGAAATACCTCAAGATCGTGCTCGTGCAAACGGGTTATTAATCCTGAAGGAACTCCTATTAGTTTTGCAGCGAGGTCTAAAATTTTCTGCCACTTTTGTTGAAGTTCTTCGGAAATATCGGGTTTGTCCTCCGATGTTATGGGTATAACTTTTTTATCTGTTGATGAAACGGTTTTAACTTCTGCAAATTTCATGTGTAACTTTTTTTGTATTCAAAATACATAAATCAGATTAAATATTCATTTACCATTAATAAGTAAAATATATAAACCAACCTGTTCTATTATCATATATCATCGAAATTTTAGGGGGAATGTTTAATTGCCATATTTTAGAAATTGAGCATCAAATTGTATATTTAATGCTCATTTTATTACTGTTTATTATATAAATATATTTGGAGAATATTGTGACGCTTTCCGATCATATAAATAAAATCGGCGTTTCACCCACAATGAAAATTGCACAAGCTGCTAAAGAACTTCTTTCAAAAGGTGAAAATTTAATAGATCTTAGCGTCGGCGAGCCGGATTTTCCGACTCCGCAAAATATTAAGAATGCAGCCATTAGAGCATTAGAAAATGATTTTACAAAGTACACAATAAATTCAGGCACAATCGAGCTCCGTGAAGCCATCTCAAAAAAACTTAGAGATGAAAACGGTTTGGATTATGGAATAAATGAAATAATAGTTTCTGCGGGAGCCAAGCAATGTGTGTTTAATGCTATTCAGGCAATTGTTTATACGGGCGACGAAGTTATTATTCCTGCACCATATTATGTATCTTATCCTGCAATTGTAAGTATTGCTCATGGTAAGTCTATCTTTATTGAAACAGATGAAAAAAACAATTTTAAAATGACCCCCGCGCAATTGAAAAATGCAATTACACCCAGAACAAAACTTTTAATAATTTGTAATCCTTCTAATCCAACTGGTGCGGCATATGCAAAAGAAGATTTGGAAGAAATGAAGGAAATTTTAGAAGACGGAAATTTTTATATTCTTACCGATGAGATTTACGAAAAAATAATTTACGATGATTTTAAGTTTACAAGCGTAGCATCGTTAAGCGAAAAAATAAAAAACAAAACTATAGTTGTTAACGGGCATTCAAAGTCATATTCAATGACAGGCTGGCGTATCGGTTATGCTGCGGGACCGGAAAAAATAATTAGGGAAATGGCAAAGGTTCAAAGTCACAGCACGTCAAACGCTTCTTCAATATCGCAGGCGGCTGCAGTCGAAGCTTTACTTGGTCCGCAAGATTCTGTTGAAACAATGAGGCGTGAATTTGAGAACAGAAGAAATTTTCTTCATTCTGAAATCACAAAGATACCGGGTATCTCATGTGCAAAACCGATGGGCGCGTTTTATGTTTTTCCGAACATTTCCTCTTACTTTAAAAAATCGACAAATACATCAAAGATTGAAAACTCATTTGATCTTGCGATGTATTTGCTTCACGAAGCAAAGGTTGCAGTTGTACCGGGTAGTTCATTCGGCGCCGAAGGATTTTTAAGATTATCGTATTCAACATCTATGGAAAATTTGAAAGAAGGGATCCTGAGAATTAAAACCGCATTGTCTAAACTATCGTGATATTTTCTGATGTATTAATTCTTGCTCTAAGTCGTGATCTAATACTAGCTATTGCAAAGTGTTAAACAGGGAACAAGATTAAGATTATGAACAAGAGCATGAATAAAAGATCAGCTAACCAAATACGATTGAAGTGTTTTCAAAACTTTTTCAACAGGCATTTTTTCGCCCGTCCACAATTCATATGAACATGCGCCTTGTTCAACAAACATTTGCAAGCCGTTAACAATTCTTGCACCTTGGGATTTTGCAAGAGTTAGAAATTTTGTATGAACCGGAGTATAAACAACATCGAAAACTATTTGGTCTTTTACGAACGATTCCTTGATAGTAGTGGCAGCGTCGTCAATATTCGGATTCATGCCCATTGAAGTTGTATGAACAATCAGTTTTGAGGATTGAAATACATCCACAAGTTCCGGCGGAAAAAGATGATATGCTTTAAAATTAGTATAAAGCATTTTGGCTGCAAAATATTCTTTTAATGATTCCGCAGTTTGTTCTGTCCGGTTTACAATATTAATGTGTCCGACTTTAAAATTTCGGATAAGAGCATAAATAGCGCTACGTGCAGCG
>CAZRMG010000411.1:0-273 GCA_964601095.1 uncultured Melioribacteraceae bacterium
ATATTGGATGATTGGGATTAGTTAAAATTCCCAGTGTCCCGGGCGATATAGATTTTTTAGCCCATTCACTAATCCCTTTGAACATTCCGTAATTCCAAAATTCCGGCGGAAAGTGCCCGGCAAAACTGTTTTGTTCAATCGATTCATTCGTCGGGAAAAGCAAAACTTTTTCACCTTCTTTTAAGCGGGATAAAATTTCACCGTTTAATTCCTCGGTGATAATTATATCGATTGTTTCCGTGGTAATATTTTTTTCAGGGTAAATCCAAATAG
>CAZRMG010000411.1:283-3088 GCA_964601095.1 uncultured Melioribacteraceae bacterium
TAGGAATTGAAATATTTATTATCAGACGTAAAAATTTTTATTGTGATTTTCTCTGCTTCATTAAAATTAGTGAGTGAAAAAACTATACTGCCGGATTCGGTAACATCTCCATTCCTAATTTTCAAATTTTCAAAAGCACCTTCGCCGATTATTTGATTTTTGTTATTTAAGATTTGCCAAACCAAATCTTGTTGTAAAGTTTTATTCGAGTAATTGGCTGTTTTTATTATTGCACTGAAAGTCTCATTGTTTGTCCAGCAATACTTCGGAAATTCTAAAAGTAATACAACATCGTTGCACGAACTCAGCCAATCCTCGCGCGTGATAACATTTTTACTTTCCATGAAAGCGTTCAATATTCCAACAAGCGCAGTGCCCTGCCCGGGAAAATCCTGGAAGTCGAGCAATTGAAAACCGGCGAGACCTTTTGTTCTAATTGCGGCTTCCATTTCGGCTTTGTAACATAATGCCGCCCACGCGCCCGTTGCCTTTTGAAAATTTTCATCCTGATCGAGCATACCCTTTTGTTTTAATCTGTTTTTGAAAATATCAAAATTCCACGCGCGCAATACACCTGTGTATTTTTCTATTTCATCATAGTCGGGATAAATTTGATACTGCCCGGTTTCGTGACTGATAGTGGGAATTTTAATTTGCGATACGGGATAAGACAAATTTATTTCGGTTGACGGGGTTTGTGTGTTTAAAATTCCGCCGTCGCGGGAATCGGCAAAAGCATGCGTTAATCTTAAATGTGTTAGCATTGTGTCGTGCGCGAATGGTGTTCGTGCAGCTACGAAAAAATCAGAACATTTACGCGGCGCAACGTAACCGATATTATTATTCGAACCCATAGTATAAAGTGGGCGGCTGTCGTATTCTTTTAGCGAGATAATATTTTTTTCAACCAAATCGTGACCGCTCCAAATTTCGTTGCCGTGCCCAAACATTACAAACGAAGGATGATTTGCATAATGTTTAAGCATTTCAATACCTTCTTCTTTCAACATATTTGCTACGGTATCGGATTCCAATCCTCCCCAAAATGGTAATTCAGCTTGAAGAAAAATTCCAACCTGGTCAGCAGCTGTAAATGCAGCTTCGGGAGGACAATAAGAATGAAAACGGTAATGATTTATTCCGTATGATTTCGCAATTTCAAAAATATTTATCCATCCTTCGACATCCATCGGCGGGTGACCTGTTAACGGGAATACGCATGCATCGTGTTTACCGCGCAGAAAAGTTGTACGCCCGTTTATTTTGAATTGAGTTCCGGCAGTTGAAAATTTACGCATGCCGAAAGTAGTTGCCTTCACGTCTTTGAAATTACCGCCGTTAATTACCGCGGTTAATTTGTAAACGGGTTGTTCGTAATCGCCCCATAAAAAGCATTCGTCGCCGAGTTTGTAATTCAATTTGATTAATGGTTCGTACTTTACATTGTATGATTTTGTTTTAAGTTTTTTTGTTGAGCCGTTAATGGTTCGTTCGACATAAAGATCAATTCTAAAATTTTTAATGCCGGATTTATTCTCGATTTCAATTTTAGCTTCAAAAGATTTTTTTTCAATGTCTGGGTAAACATGCAGATTGGAGATGTATGTTCTATCGGATGCTTCTAGAAAAATTTGGCCGATTATTCCATTCCAATTTGTTTGTGTGTCGTCGGAATAAATGTGAACATTTCCGTAAGGAGTTAGCTTTAAACTATTGTCTATTTTAATTGTAATAAAGTGTTCGCCGGGAGTTAAGTATTTTGAGATATCATATAGTTGCGGCGATTGAAGAATTTTAGATTCACCAATATAGTTGCTGTCAATCCAAACATTTGATGATTTCGTTCTTTCAAGAAATAATCGAATATGTTTGCCGGCAAAATTTTTAGGTACTTCTATTTTTCTTCTATACCACGCCGCGCCTTCGTATTTATAAACACGATTCAGATGTAATGTGGTTGTGTCCCGGTTTAAAAAACCTTTGCGGTTTGAATCTGTCGTACCGGGAAGAATTATTGAATCATTTAGGTTTGATAAATGCCAGTCCTTTTGTATTCCAATGTTAGCTGTATCAAGTTCAAACTGCCATTGTCCGGATAAGTTGATGTACTCTCTTGGTTGGCCAGAATTTGTACCGAATGTTAAAAGCGTTAATAATAAAACTAAATTGATATTTTTCATTTTATGAACTTAATTACTTTTCCATTTTGTATTTTATCAAAAGCTATAAAGCTATTAACGCTTCACGAATTCCAAAAAATTTTCTCTATCTTTTTACCTTTGCCGGTTCATCAAGCAACTTATCCAAATACATTATTTTTTGTTTCAATGAAATATTTATTACTAATTAACAATGGGTTAAGAAATAAAAAAAGAGTTATTCAAAAAATCATTTATGACCACAGGTTGTGTGAATTAAAAATAAACATAATATTTCAACAAAGCATAAACGGAACACTGACCCGCTTTGACTCGACCGCAAGGCGAGTTTTTAAGAAGGTTATGATTTATTATGATAAAAAATAATCTGCGATAATCATCACTAATCATAATAATCCGTGTTCTATACTTTTTTAATAATTAATTCACACAACCGGTTAATGACCCTAAAGACTAATCAATAGGTATAATGAAATTCATTAATTCTCTGTCGTGGTTGTTTACAATTCTGCATTCATTATCAAAATACATTGTAACACCGTTTTCTGCAGAATATGTATCCCACTTTGGCAGCACACCCTCTACATTTGGATTTCCTGTTTTTATAAAGTTTATCCATGCAGAGCTCATTTTGTCAGCTAATTTC
>CAZRMG010000412.1:0-3083 GCA_964601095.1 uncultured Melioribacteraceae bacterium
ACCTGTACATAAATAATCATTACGTTTTCTTTTGAAACGGAGTACGTTTTAGAACGGTCAATAGATTTATATTCGAATAGATAATTTTCTACCTTTGTTGTTAGTTGTTCTTCAACTTCATTAGATGAAGCGCCTGGGAATACGCCAACAATCAAACATGTTGGCTCTGTAAATTGCGGATATTCATCGCGCGGCATTTGTATTAACGCCGTTATTCCAAACAAAACAAGAAGCCCTGTAATGCCTAGTATTATTTGCCTGTACCTGTGTATTGTTTCGATTAGTGTTCGTTTATTTTTCATGAATTTCCTCTTATCGGTTAACAATATTTATTATAGAACCGTCAACCAATTTATGTGAACCTTCAACGACAACTTTATCGCCGGGATTCAATCCTTCTATAATTTCAATTCCGTTTTTCAGTAGTCTGCCTGTTTTAACGTATTTTTTTGATGCTTTATTTTGATTTGTTATGTACACAAAATTTTTACCGTGTTCATCAACAAGAACCGCTTTGCCCGAAACATAAACACCGTTGGAATTATTTTGTTGTTCAAGAACTGCGCTGCAAATCATCCCAGGTTTTATTTGACTGTTGCTGTTTGCAATACCAATTTTGATTTTATACGAGTGCGAAATCGGATCGGCGAGAACACCCACTTCTTCAACTGTACCTGTAAACTCCGCATAATTCAATGCTCCTATTTTAATTTTTGCTTTGCTTCCCTTTTCAACTGATGCAATTTCATTTTCGGATACTGAAACGCGCGCAAATACTTTTTCAATCTTCACAATATTAATTGAAGTAACATTCGGCATTGCAGACATTCCCGGTTCAATTGATCTTTTACCTACTACCCCGTTAACCGGTGAGTAGAGTTTACAATCATTTAAGTTTTTTTGGGAAATAGCCGCGGCTGCTTTTGCCTGCTGCAAACCGGTTTCAACTTCTACAAATTTTATTTCGGGGATATTGCCGTTTTTATACATCGGCTGTAATCTTTTATACGCATCTTCCGCTTGTTTTAATGTTGCCGCAGACATTTCATAAGCGTTTTTAAAAGTTTCGTCATTCAATTCGGCAAGAAGTTGTCCCTTCTTCACAAAATCGCCCTCGGAAACGAGTACGCGCGCCACCGATCCGATAGTTGAAAAACTTAACGGTATTGATTCCGATTCTTCTATCGTTCCGCTGTAGGAAAATGTTTCGCTTCCATCCAGATTTTTAACCTGCTCAACTCCAACATTTACTGTTGGGTTATTGAATGATTTTTCATCTTCGTTGTTTGAACATGCATGAAGAAAAAATCCCACACATGTTGTAAGTAATATCATCAACAATTTGTTTGATTTCATTTTATTCCTCTATGGATTATTAGACTAATTTAGTATTATAGTCGAATTACATTTAAAAATTTTTACAATCCTTCCGCGATAATTTTTGTAGCCATATCTATTTTTTCGGTGTCGTCATTATCTAAAAGAAGATAAAGATCCAAACCTCTGATAATACCCACAATAACATTGGCTGCTTTATTAAGGTTTTCCTCATTCAAAAAATTGAATTCACCTCCGGCAATACCTTCCTTTAAAATTTCTTGTATTATCGATTCCTCCATAACATCAATTTGGTTGCGCAATTTTTCGATGAAAACCTTATTGCCTTTAATTTCACCTTTTACAAGTGGGTAAATACTAATAGTATTTTTCATTTGGTTAAGTGTCTCGACAATGTACTTCTTTAATTTATCTTTAGCCGTCTTTTCATTCGCCACTAATATTCTAGCTTTTTGGATGATATTGCTTATTTCATTTATTGCCAAGTATTCGAAAATTTCATCCTTACTTTTATAATAATAGTAAAGAGTACTTTTACCTTTACCGGCTTCGCGGGCAATATCTTCCATTGTAGTTTTATTCACACCCCATTTTTGGAAGACTTTTTTTGCTGCTTCAAGTATTGCAGTTTTTACTTCTTCGTCTTTTATATTATTCACGATTTATTCGACCAATTTCGTTTTGTGGTCGAAAACTAAAAAAACTCCCTTTTATTTGCAAATTATTTTTATGAAAGAGCCGTAAAAGATATTTTTATTTACAATTAATTAATGCCTCCATAACATTCAAGTAATATTAGTTTTCAATATTCGTACAGCAAAAAGTTATACTTTTTGGTAACGCATGGCCTCCCTATTTCCCCTCTACGATGCGGAGGGGAAATTTTTTTATCAAGGTAAAAATGAAATACAAAATCTCTGCACTTTTAATAATTTGTTTTATAACTATAACGCTGCATGCCGGAAATGAAAAAGATAAATTGTACGCGTCTTATTTTACAACGGCAAACAATATTGTTTTGTTGTATGAATCTACATTCGGCGAGACAAAAGCTCGATACACCAATCATGGCAGTTTCACATTTGCCAAGAATGAATCCGACAGATTTAAATACTACCAGAAGCTTATAATAAATGATAGCGGTATTTATGTTAACGAAACATATCAATATATAAAGCTTCTTTTATTCTTAAAGAAAGAGAGTACTTTCACATATGAAAAACCGCTTTTGCGAATTCCCTTCCCGCTTTCAAAAGGCAAAACATGGAATACTTCCGGAATAGAGTTCGACGGCGAAGATACAAGCACAGTAAACATTTCCGGTAAAGTTGTTGGCTACGAAAACATAAAAACAATTGCAGGTAATTTTGAAACGATCTGTATTGAAACTAAAATAACAGGGTCGGGCAGCTCGAATAATACTGTAACCGAATGGTATGCTGAAAATATCGGGTTGGTTAAAGCGAAGATCATCATAAGCGGCGGCGGACTTATGGGCTTTGCCCGCGACATTCTTGGCTACGGTCAAATCGATTTTGAACTTAAGGAAATAATAAGGGAATGATATATTTAAGCCGGTTTTCTTAAATCTATTGCATGTTCGGTTTTAATATACCTTTGTTTTTTTTCTTCTTTTATCATATCAACATTAACTAATATTAAACCGTCGACACAGTTTTCAAAATCCGGATCAATGCCGAAATCCAAAAAACTTACGCCGCCTTCTTCGCATAAATCGGAATAAT
>CAZRMG010000413.1:0-3079 GCA_964601095.1 uncultured Melioribacteraceae bacterium
GAAATGGACTTCACTTAAAAATAAGTTAAAGGGTTTCCCGTTTTATGATTCCATTGAAAGATTTATTTCGGCAAAAGAAAAATCATTCATTCTAAATTTTGTCGAAGTTAAACTTGATGACATTTTGAGTGATAAGTTCAAACAAATTAAGAACGATCCGGCGGTTGTATTTGAACTTGTAACTAGTAATGAACATGGTATGGCAGAATTGCGGAGAGCATTTTTTGAACTGATATTGAATGATGTGAAAAATCCCGTATTTATAAGAAAAAGCTACACCGAAATTGATGAAGAAACTTTGCAGCTTTATTCTTCAACAGATTTTGGCGCATTATTGATTGATGGACTCGGCGATGGAATGATTCTCAGTGGAAAAGACAAGTCAAATTTAACTTTCGATAAAAAACTAATTAACAGAACATCCTTTGGTATACTTCAAGCATGCCGTACAAGAATTTCCAAAACGGAATATATCGCATGTCCTTCCTGCGGAAGAACTTTGTTCGATCTTGTAGAGGTAACCGATAAAATCCGGAAACGAACCGAGCATCTTAAAGGGGTAAAAATTGCTATCATGGGTTGTATCGTAAACGGACCGGGTGAAATGGCCGATGCAGATTACGGCTATGTTGGTTCGGGACCCGGTAAAATTACTCTTTACCGAGGAAAAGAAATTATTAAGCGAAGCATCGGCTCCGAACATGCACTTAATGAATTAATCGGTTTAATTAAAGAAGACGGAAGGTGGGTTGAGTCTCTAAATAAGCAAATAAGATAAAATTTTTAGATATAAACGAAGAATATTGATACCGACCTTGAAGTTGATACGGCGTTGTTATATATTTTGATCAGATTTATGGACACATATTCAAGTTATCGCATAAGAAAGAAAATAACAGAGACCTCTAATACAAATTTTTAGATGGGTTAAATG
Source organism: uncultured Melioribacteraceae bacterium (assembly GCA_964601095.1). Taxonomy (GTDB): domain Bacteria; phylum Bacteroidota; class Ignavibacteria; order Ignavibacteriales; family Melioribacteraceae; genus JAEWUC01. The sequence continues at coordinate 935 of CAZRMG010000413.1, forward strand.
CACTTCAATTTTTTTGAGGTGCATTTTTTTATATATGACGATTGGAGAATTGACAAAATATTTAGAAGATTGGGCACCGCCCGGAGTCTCGTGGGACAGGGACAACGTCGGGCTTCAAATCGGCTCAAGGAGGAAGAGACTTAAAAATATAATGCTCTGCCTTGAGCTTAATCAAGAAGCCCTCAGCGAAGCGCTTAAAAAAAATTGTAATTTTATATTCACTCACCACCCATTGATTTTTAATCCTATCAAAAAATTAGATACTCAAAACGATTCCCAAGCAAAACTAATCGAAACAATAATTAAAAAAGATATAACCGTTTATTCAGCTCATACAAATCTGGATTATTCGAAAGACGGAGTTTCGTTTGAACTTGCAAAAGTTCTGAAGCTAAAGAACATAACATTTTTAGAACCCGCAGAAAACACCCAGTTCAAAATTGCCGTTTTTATTCCTAAAAATTTTCTGGATAAAGTAGCAGAATCTGTTTTTACTGCGGGCGGCGGAATTATCGGCGAATACACAAAATGCAGTTTCTTTAACGACGGCGTTGGTACTTTCTTTGGTTCAGAGAAATCAAATCCAACGGTCGGAAAAAAACTGAATTTTGAAAAAGCTGAAGAAACAAGATTAGAATTTATTGTCGATTCCTGGAATTTGAGAAAAGTAATTTCAGCAATAAAAACTTCTCATCCTTATGAAGAACCGGCATACGATATTTACCCGTTAAAAAATGAGAATGTGAATTACGGCGCCGGGGCTGTTGGCGAATTGGAAAAAGAATTAAACGAAAATGAGTTTTTAAATCATACACGAAAATATTTAAAAACCAACTTGCTTCGATATACAGATGGCAAAAAAAATAAAATTAAAAAAGTAGCTGTTTGCGGCGGGTCTGGAATTGATTTGTTGAATAAAGCCATTAGCGCCGGAGCCGATGCATTTATTACCGCCGATATAAAATATCACTCATTTCAGGATGCGTATAAAAAAATTCTTTTAATAGATGCCGGGCATTACGAAACTGAAATTCACGTATTAAACATTGTTAAGTCTAAAATCGAAAAACAAAGTCTCAAATCAGAAAAGATAAAAGTTTTTAAATATTCAGGAAGTACAAACCCTGTAAAAATTTTATAAACATTAAGGAGTAATACAAATTGATTGAAAGATTAGTAGCACTTTATGAATTACAGTTGATTGACAATCAGCTTGACGAGCTTGAGGAATTGCGCGGCGATCTTCCTGCTGCTGTTAACGAGTTAAATTCCCAAATCGGGAATCTTCAAGGACAAATTGGAACTAAGCAGGAAGAAAAAGAGAGTTCTATTGAAAGGCGGAAACAAAACGATGAAGAAGTTGAACGACTTCAAGCCAATCTGAAGAAATTTAAATCACAATTGTATCAAGTGCGGAACAACAAAGAATATGATGCTCTTACTAAAGAGATAGATCATACGGAAGAAAACATAACAAAACTTGAGAACGAGAGCCAAGCTTTGGAAGATCTTGTTCAAAAATTGAAAAAAGAAATTGAGGAAGTTGAACCGCACGTTGAATCGTTATCCGCAGAGTTAAAAGAAAAAGAAGCCGAGTTAAAACAAATTGTAAAAGCAAATGAGCGCGAAGAAGTAAAGCTGAGAGATAAGCGAGATAAGATTGCAGCGAAAGTTAAGAAGCCGGATTACGCAACTTATATGCGTATTAGAAAAGCGCTCGGTGGAAAAGCAGTAGTTACAATTAATCGCTCGGCCTGCACAGGCTGCCATAATGTTGTTCCTCCGCAAAGACAAATTGAGATTAAACAAAGCAAGAGAATTTTCTCCTGCGAATCCTGCGGTAGAATTTTAATTTCACCGGAAGTTGCCGAAAAAGCTCAACAATAACTTTTAAAAGGTCGCCTTAAACGCGGCCTTTTATTTGAATTTTTGCTCAATTTTTGATGAGAATTCTTCGTCCCAAATTTCTTTAACAGTCCCGTTTTTTATCCAGTATATTCTTGGTGGCTCGGAACCGATTAATTCGAAAAATTTTTGTGCGTCGATTTCGTTATATGGAAAATTAAAACCGGTTAGTGTTTTAAATGAATCTACGGATATTTCACCTTCAGAAAAAAACAGCGCATATAATTCTGGGTATTCTTC
>CAZRMG010000414.1:0-3045 GCA_964601095.1 uncultured Melioribacteraceae bacterium
ATTTTAAGAAAATTGAAGACAAGAATACGCAGCAAATAATAAATGATATTCGAGCATTGGAATATATCAGTAATCCAGATCCGATCATTCAAGTTCTTCAAAATAAATCAAAAGAAGAAATACTCAATGCTTATAAGTTTGTTGATAAGGATTCAATTAGAGAAACAGAAAGCCGTACAGGCAATTGGCAAAACAACTTGATAAACGTTATTGAAGAAATCTATTCCGAAGATATTTCTATTGTTATGAATAATATTATGCCTAAGCCGAGATTCATTCCGGTTACTTTTAAGGATTCTGATTCACTAAATATTTTTGATGATTATTTCACAGCTTTAAATAAATATTTCACACTTTTTTATTCAGTTGGAAAAGACAAGCTTTTAAAAGCTGAACTTGAAAAGTATTTAGAGAAAGAAATTGAAAAGTCAGCTAACAAGCTTAACAATATTAAATCACGAATCGAAGCAGGCAGCAAAGATGTAGAATACACAGAAACTGCAAAGCTATTATTAGCCAATATTTACAATATCAAGAAAGGCATGAAAGAAATTGAAGTTGAAGACGATAAACGGGGTATTGTTAGAATTAAATTAGATGAAAAACTTCCTCCTAAAAAAATTATAGATGCTCTTTTTGATAAAGCACGTGCAGAAAAAATAAATTATCGAAAATCAAAAGAGCTTTTTGAAATAGCCGAAAGAGATTATCTCAAATTAATCTCAATTCAAAAACGTATATCTGAAGTTTTATCTTACGAACAACTTTTAGCAATTAAGAAAGAATTAAAAATTAAAATGGATACACAAAAACACGATAGCGATAAAGAGCGGCTTTTTAATTTCCGCCATTTTTTAATTGACGGGAAGTACCATCTTTATGTTGGAAAGGACAGCAAGAACAACGATTTGTTAACTACAAAATTTGCAAAGCAAAATGATTTTTGGTTTCATGCACGCTCAGTTTCCGGTTCACATGCCGTTTTAAGAATTGACAACACAAAAGAAGCAGTACCAAAAAATATTTTGAAAAAAGCAGCGTCGGTTGCTGCATTTTACAGCAAATCAAAAACTTCCAAAATTACGCCGGTGAGTTATACATTTAAAAAATTTGTTGTAAAGAAAAAAGATTTGGATCCCGGGCAGGTAATTCTTCTTAAAGAAAGTGTAATACTTGTTCCGCCTGAAATCCCCGACGGCTGCGAAATGATTGGGGAAGATTAATTCCTTCCCCTAAAAGTTTTCATGCTTTTATTTACTCCGAGTAACTGTGCCATTTTTTGAAACAGATAATCAGGTAATATCCCTCGTAAAATAATTGCTAATCTTAAAGTCCGAGGTCTTCGAACAGCATACTTTCCCTTTACAATAGCATCGTAAACTATTGCTTTGGCAATTACATCATGACTTTTAACATTTGGCGTAATCAATCTGCCAAGCAAACCAAGTTTAGCTCCTTCGAACATTCCTGTTGCAATAAACATCGGATGAATCGATGAAAATTTTACATCGTGTTTTCCTTTGTTCCATGCCTCGTGGCGCATTGATTCTGTAAATCCCCAAACAGCCCACTTAGTAGCAGCGTAAACAGATAAATCCGGTACGCCGAGCAATCCTGCCGCTGAGGAAATATTTACAACATGCCCTTTATTATTTTCGTACATATGCGTAAGAACCGAATGTGTTGTGTAAATTATCGCGTTCAAATTTATGTCAACTGTTCGCTGCCAACTTTCAATGTCGTTGGATAATAAATCCCCCGCTTTAACATAGCCGGCATTATTGATTAAAATATTTATCGAACCCATTTCATTAATAGCAGTTTCCGTTAGTTCTTTAATTCTTTCATAATTTGTCACATCACAAACATGAGTAAAAACTTTCCCGCCGATATCTTCAAGGTATTTCTTAGCATTACTCATTTCGGTTTCATTGATATCCCAGATAGTAACAATCGCTCCTTCCTTGACAAGAATTTTACATGTCTCAAGGCCAATTCCCATTGCGCCGCCCGTTACAATTGCATTCTTAGATTTTAATTTCATTGCGCCCTCGCCCGTTTGATGATGCCTTTAATTTTTGTAATTTAGTTTTGTAAATCGTTCAAAAGAAATCTAAACAAAAAATTATTTACAATGTAGAATTTATTGTGATCGATAAAAAATCTATAAAAAAAATATTGGTAATAAAACTCCGCGGTATTGGTGATGTTGTTCTTTCGACAATTATTTTGGATAATTTAAAAGCGGATTTCCCCGACGCTCAAATCGATTATTTAACCGATCCGCCTTCAAAACCGGGATTAGAGAATCTTTCACAAATAAATAAAGTATTGTCTTTTCCTCGTCACAGCACTTATGAGAGAGTAAAATTAATATGGGAAATTAGAAGAAACGAATACGATCTTGTTTTCGATTTTTTCACTAATCCAAGTACTGCTTTAATTACGTTTTTGAGCGGAGCAAAATACAGGGTTGGTTTCCCTTATAAAGGCAGAAAGTACGCATATAATTATTTCGGACCGGGAGAAAGAAGTAAGTATCATTCGGCGCTTTTGCATTTAATTACTTTAGAAAAACTCTTACTAACTCACGACAAACAAAATCTCTATTTCAATATTAGTAATGCCGACAAATTATTTGCACAGAAGCATTTAACCGACTACAATTTATCCAATTCATTTCTTGTAGGAATTTCACCTTCCGGCGGATGGCCGTCAAAAAAATGCGACCCGGAAAAATTTGCAGAAATTGGAAATGAAGTAGTAAAAATGTACAACGCAAAGATTCTAATACTTTGGGGAAGTTTGGATAAAGACGATGCGGAGAAAATTCACAACCTCGTACCTAATTCATTTATTGCTCCTCCTACGACAATCACTGAGATGGCAGCACTTATAAAAAGATGTAATCTGTTAGTTGCAAACGACAGCGGGCCCATGCACATTTCTACGGCTGTCGGCACTCCTGTATTGAGTATTCACGGGCCAACCGATCCTATGTTACAAGGGCCATTCGGTGAAAAACACGAGTGGATAAATCACGAT
>CAZRMG010000415.1:0-3044 GCA_964601095.1 uncultured Melioribacteraceae bacterium
AAAAACTGAATAACCGCCGTGTTGTTTCGCGATATTGTGAATCAATTCTTGAATGATAACTGTTTTACCAACACCCGCACCGCCAAACAAACCAGTCTTTCCGCCTTTGGAATACGGTTCAAGAAGATCGATAACTTTAATACCTGTTTCGAACATTTCCTGCTTTGTAGTAAGATTTTCGAACTTAGGAGAGTGACGATGAATTGTGTATTTTTTCTTTGTTTTAATTTCTGTCCCCAATCCATCAATACCTTCACCAACAACATTAATTAATCTTCCCAACGTCTCCGGTCCAACCGGTACAGAAATCGGTTCGCCGGTATCGATAGCTTTCATACCACGGACTAATCCGTCGGTAGAATCCATCGCAACTGCGCGAACACGGTTTTCACCCAAATGCTGCTGCGCTTCAACAATCAATACTTCGTCAACGCCTTCAATATTTTTTCTTGGAATTTCTATCGAATTATAGATTTTTGGCAAGTTTGAACCTTCAAAATCGATATCTACGACGGGTCCAATTACCTGAAATATTACACCTTCATTAGAAGCCATTTTTCACCTATTAATCAAAAATTTTGAGTCCAAAAGTAAAAAAGAATGTAGTGATTTCCAAGAATTAGCTTTGTTACTTTGTTTAATTTATAGAATTTCATAGCTAATGGAATCGGCAATATAAATTTGAATATTCTCTTGCAATCAAATAAAAATGCAGGATATAACGAAATTATTAATAAGTAATACAATTATAGGTAGTGTTATACTTTTATTCTTCAATAATCCCAAATGTTAAGGAAAACTTTGTGCCAGTATTTTTTGTTGATTCTACACTAATAACAATTCCGTTTAAGTCGCAATATCTTTTTACAAGAGCTAATCCTAAACCGTTGCCCTCAAAATTTCGCGAATAACCGTGATCTTCTTGAATGAACGGTTCAAACATCACTTTCATAAACTCTTCAGACATTCCAATTCCCGTATCTTCAATTTCGACAATAATTCTATCGGGGGTATCTGTTCTTAGTAATTTTAAACAAACTATACCGGTTTTTGTGTACTTAACTGCATTATCTAAAAGATTTGAAAAAATTTGATAAATACTATATTGATCGCCGTTGACATAAATTTCTTTGAAATCAGAATGAAATTTGAATTCCAATCCTTTGTTTGCAATCAATTTAATGTAGTCATGTTTTACACGATTTATAATTTCGTTTATTAACTCAAACTTATTAAACGAGGGTTGATAAGTGCCGACATTCATTTCGGACACATTTAATATTAGATCAATTGTACGCATTAATCTTTTACCCGCCGATTCAATTCCTTCAAACAAATCGATAAATTCCGATTGGGCTTTTTCTCCTAATTCACTTTTTAACATATCGGAAAAATTTAATACGATATTTAGCGGTGATCTAATTTCGTGGGACATTTGAGCAAGGAACTCTGATTTTAACCTATCCGATTTTTCAGCTTTTTCTTTTGCCTCAATCAGGTCTCCAAGCATTTTTTTCTTTTCCGATATATCTTCTTTTGCTTCAACAAAATGTGTTAATTCCCCGTCGTCGTTAACAACAGGTGAAATAATAGCCGCTTCCCAATACAATTCGCCGTTTTTTCTTTTATTATAGAATTCTCCTTTCCATTCTTTTCCTGAAAGTATTGTACTCCAAAGCTCTTTATAGAATTCATTTGAATGATACCCGGATTTTAAAATAGCAGGGGTTTTCCCGATGGTTTCCTTTATGGAATAACCCGATATTGTTGTAAAGCTTGAATTGGCATATTGTATTTTAGCATTTTTATCTGTAACAACAATAGCAACGGGACTTTGCTCAATCGCACGATTAAGAAGTTTTAACCGCTCTTCATTTTGTTTTCTTTCAGAAATATCTCTTGAGATACCGAATGTTCCGACTATTTTTCCTTTCTTATCACGTAAAGGCACCTTACTTGTAGAAACCCATGTAACACTTCCGTTTAGCCATGTTTCTTTTTCTTCTTTATTAATTAACGGTTTACCGGTTTTCATAATTCTTTGTTCATCTGCAAATGCCCTTTCGGCATGTTCTCTTAAAAAGAAATCGAAATCCGTTTTGCCGATTGCATCTTCAGCATTCTTAAGATTAAATAAATCTGCCTGTGTTTTATTGATTCTAATAAAACGACTTTTACTATCTTTGAAATAAATCGAATCAGGCGAATAATCCATTAGAATGTGGAGTAAATATTGTTCGTATATTAGCGCGTCTTCTGCTCGTTTTCTATCTGTTACATCCCATACTATAGATACCATTAACTTCTTATCTATAAGCGGAACGTTTATGGCATTTACATATCTCGTTTTTTTACCTTTGCGCGTAATGGGGATATCTTCCCAATGCATTAATTCGGGTTTTCCGCTTGAGCAATCTTTTAATACTCTGCTTTTCATCTCTTCTCTAAATGCTGGGTCTTCGTAAACGGCTTCCCAAAAAGTATCTTCATTAACAAGTAGATCTCTTTTTGTGCCATAAATCTTTGCAAAGTTATCATTCATATATTGAAAATTTACAGATGGATCAACCGTATTTACCGCAATCCCGATTGGTAAATTATCCATTACGGATCTTATAAATGCTTCACTTTCGCGTAAAGCTATGTCTGTTAATACTTGTTCTGTAATATCGAAAGAGACGCACGCGATGCCAATAATTCCGCCTCCGGCATCCCTAACGGGTTCGACAGTCAAATCATAATAAAATTCTTTCCCGTTAATTGTTGTTTTTACTTTTTCCCTGACAATTACACCTTTATTGAGAACCTTTGTTTTTATTTCGGTTATTTTTTGCGCATCATCGGCTGACAACAAATCAAAATCGGTTTTGCCAATAATGTTTACAGATTCAAATTCAGGAGACGGATGATAAATCCAAGTATATTTTAATTCTTTATCCTGGTTAAAAACCGTCGCGGGCGAATTTTCAATTGCAAGACGGAAATGTTCTTCACTTATCTTAAATGCTCTTTCAACTTTTTTTTGTTCAGTTACATCTCTAATA
>CAZRMG010000416.1:0-3027 GCA_964601095.1 uncultured Melioribacteraceae bacterium
TTTTATAATCATCTAATAAAATACCAATCTGTACGGATTAAAAAACACCTTACAAAATAAGGATATTTTCAGAATAAAGATGATTGATTAAAGGAAAGTTATCAAAGAATTATTGTTCAACCAGAACATGGTAATAAACATAAACTTTATTACCCCCGTTATCGGTAGAAACACATAAAAATGGCTGACCATCAATATTTTCGCCGGTTAATGTCTGCCCGCCTTGTATCAACGAAGATAACCCCAAACCTGAATCAGGAATAGCAGGATCACCTGTCACAGATTCATTGATTTTAGCACAAACAGCTTCCTTCACGTATGTAAGCATCGCCACAACATCAGGTTCTGAAGTAGCCATATAAGTTATTGTTGTATCATTAGAAAAAGCCCACTCGGCATCATCAATGTTCGTTACTGTATCCGGAATAATGTTCTGATACATAACACCGCCGCCCGATGGATGAAAAACCTCATTTACAGGATCGTCTTCGTACGTTGAATCACTGGGCGCACTAAAATCAAGAGATGAAACGCTTGCCCCGCGAATAAGCATACGGGTAATACCGGTACGAATACCGGCAGGATACTGGGTTATTTGGGAGCTGGTAATTAAATTTGATTCGTTTGAAGCGACGTGACTTCCCCCGCGACCGGATTGTGTTACAGCATAAGAAAGCGCCGCAAACAACGTAACGGCAATCAAAATCAAAAAGAGAGCATTTCCGCTTTCTCTTTCTCTATGTTTTCTCATATGTATTATCCGATTCATAGTAACTCTCAACATCAAGATATTGCTAACATAACACATTTATTTGGTTTGTGGAACAGAAATACTTACTTGTTCGATACGAATTGTCGCAAATAATGGCATCCCCTCACATTCACGTCCCACACACATTTCTTCAACCGCTACGCGCCAACCGGAACGACCATAGGAAAAATGGTCAATTGCGGCTCGCCATTGCGTATAAAGCTTGGTTGAGTTGGCCTGAACCGAAACTTTGCCGCCGCGACGGAAATTGATGCGCAAATTTGGATATACTTTTGCCAGTTTTAGAACAAAAGGCTCAAGCTCGGCATCGGAAATTTTTATTGCCTCAATTTTGGGCACACTTGGGGTTAAAGCTTCGGCTTCAAGAAATTGCTTTTGAATTTCCGACATCTCCATCGATTTGGTGTAAGCAAATAAAATAGATACACCGGCGGCCACCCACATAACACCAGCCGCGATAATCGGCGACAATCCAGCCCGACGCGGCAGAGCATCAAGAAATTTGTCAAAGTCCTTAAACGTTTGAGAAGAAAACAAACGTTTAACAATACCCCAATTGACTTTTTTATCTGATTTTAAAACCATTCCGTCCCTTATCATGTTTACCTACTTCCAGCATAACAAACTTTCTTTAGCCTCACATCAAAAATAATTTCATAATTATTATTTCAGCGGCAAAAACATTATTGTGTTCCTCGAATGCGCAAACGACCATCATCATCACGACCAACCGTAGTTGCTCTAAACTGTGTCATATTATTTCCGGAAAGAGCAGGTGGAATCAACGCTTCCCACGTCACCTTGCCATCGGAGTTAATATCATATTTTAGCAACGTTCCACCCACAGCACCAAGCTGATCAAGTAGTTCTTGGATTCTTGTTAAATGTTTTCCGCTTGCACTTTGCATAGCTTGCGAAGCAGAAATCATCAGATTTTCCGTTGCTCTGCGTGTTTCGCTTTTTGCCTTGGCCAGATCAGGTTTCATCATGCTAGAAATTGAAAACGTTACAATCCAGAACAATAAAGCAATAAATGTAATAGCCATACCGCTCCAGAAAAACGCTTTAATCGTTTGACGTGATAAATATTCTTGATTAAGTCTTCTGACACGCCACGCAACCGGTGTAGCTTTTTCAACATTAACCGTCACAAAATTAGCATCCATTGCCTGAATTCTTGGCATTATAGTACGTGAAGCACCGGAAAAGACCTGCATACGGCCGGTTTCCTGATCCCATCGCAATGCGGCGGCGGTACCATCTTGCTCATATATATATACTGTATCTTTATCCCAAAATTCACTATTTCCCGGAAGTGCCGCCGCCAACGGACACCAACTATCCGGATGCGATGCTAAAGAAGATGACGGGGCGGCTATGTACCAACATTTCTTTTCTTCCTCATCAATTGTATAAACATAGTGAACACGTTCAGTTCCACAGCCCTGTGCGGCCGCATTCCATACTGCTTCGTCTTCCATACCCGCAATATATGGTATTGAACCACCGATAATTTCAGCAGGCATAAAAGATGTTTCCATCCATCCCGACAAATTCTGGCCAAGATTTTTATGATGGGGGTGTTTCTTTTCCTGTACGGGTTTTTCCTCGGTTGCGAGAAACCCAAAAGGTTTATTTTCAAGTTCCGGCATTAAATCGATCCTCCCATCATATCACCCATTAAGCTATCCATTGTATAGTTCATCAACTGCAATGCGAAAATAGCACTACCAAACGCAATTAAAAGATACAGCCCTGAGATGAAAAAAGCCAGCCAAACAATTGCACTGTGTTTGTTTTTTGCAGATCCCGAGCGCATATCGGCAATTGATTCTAAAACCTGCGCTACTTGTGATAAATCTGTAACAGTTGCCAATTCCATACGTTCATTCTTGTTCAAAGGCACTCTATCCAACGCGGCTCCAAGAGGAACCCCGCGAGACAAATCTTGGTATGAATCTGTCCAAAATTTTGAAACTTCGGGTACATTTGTCGCCTCAGATGCCTGATTTAATGTATCGGCAATTGGGACAAGTCCGCGTAACATACGTGCCGCCGCCGCCGCCGAATCCGCAAAACCCAAATCACGTAAATACGCTCCAATTAAAGGTATTCTACGAACAACCCGTGCCGTCGGCCAATCTTTTTTACCTCTATTAAGCCAATATGATAGGATACACCATACCAGAAAAACCCCTATTGCTGCCGCAGAAATAATCAAACCATTCCACAATTTTTCAAGCGCATCTACAGTA
>CAZRMG010000417.1:0-1629 GCA_964601095.1 uncultured Melioribacteraceae bacterium
CCGACGAAAAAAGTTTTTTAACAGATGTCTGTAAATTGCTTTGCAACGAAGGCGGGTATTTAATGGCCTGGGTTGGCTATGTTCAAGATGATTCTTCAAAAACAATAAAGCCGATTGTGTGGGAAGGCGTTGAAGAAGGATACCTAACAAACGTCCCTATTTCTTTCGGTAAAAACGAATACGGAACCGGTCCGGCGGGAATTGCCGTCAGAGCAAAGAAGACCGCCGTATTCCAAAATATTCAAAAAGATATCCGCGACGCCGAATGGAAAAAAAATGTTGTTAAAAGGGGTTATGCATCTATAATAGCTCTTCCGTTAATTCATGAAAAAAAAGTTTTCGGCGTACTTGGCGTTTATTCCGGCAACCCGAATGCATTCGATTCGGAAGAAACAAAATTACTTGAACAACTTGCCGATGATCTCGAATTCGGAATAATATCTTTAAGAACAATTGAAGAAAGAAAAAAATCCGAACTTGCTTTGCGAGACAGCGAACAGCGCTACCGTTCTCTTGTAGAACTATCGCCGGAAGCAATAATAGTTCACGACTATGGAAAAATATTATATGCGAACAAAGCAGCGCTTAATTTGATAGGTAGTAAAAGTATATCAAATGCATCCAGTAAAAATCTTTTGGATTACGTGCCGGATGAATATAAAGAAGTTGTGATTCAAAGAATGAAAAACGCGCGCGAAGGGAAATCAATTGAAGAACCTATTAGAATGGAAGCGCGAACCCCGGGAGGGAAAACAAAATATATTGAAAGTATAGGTTCTCCCATAAAATTTGACGGTAAACCCGCCGCCCAGGTTTTTATAAGAGATATCACTTCGCAAAAACTCGCCGAAGAAACACTGCGTACAACAAGCGAGCAATTGAGAAACCTTGCAACTCACCTGCAAAAAGCGCGCGAGGAAGAGCGAACAAAAATTGCCCGTGAAATTCATGATGAATTGGGACAGTATTTAACGGGTTTGAAAATGGATATGTCGTTTCTTCATGATATGATTGAAGAAAAAATCTGCGGGCAAGATAAAGATTTATTGAACGAACGCGTGCATTCCGCATCAATGTTGCTGAACACGACTGTTAGTTCCGTAAGAAGAATTTCTTCGGAGTTGAGACCGGCAGTGTTGGATAGTTTGGGATTGCTTGCGGCTATCGAATGGCTCGCGGAAGATTTTAGAAACAGGATGAATATAGATTGCGAAAGTTTTGTAACTGTTGATAAAATTAATCTCGGATCGGATGAAGCTTCCGCTGTTTTTAGGATTTTACAAGAATCTTTGACAAACATAAAAAAACATTCAGCAGCTACTAAAGTTACAATCTCATTCACCCTTGAAAATGATAAATATATTTTGGAAATCCGCGACAACGGAATTGGAATTTCACAAAATGATTTTTCGAAAGAACAATCTTACGGTTTGCTTGGGATGAAGGAACGCGCTAATCTTTTCGGCGGTGAAGTTGAAATTAACGGCATAAAAGGAAAAGGCACAACAGTAACTGTAATTATTCCAGTACAAAATAATTTGGCGAATATATGATTAAAATTTTGATAGCAGACGATCACCCGGTTGTTCGCGAAGGATTGAAACAAATTATTTCAAAAGCCGACGACAT
>CAZRMG010000417.1:1655-3024 GCA_964601095.1 uncultured Melioribacteraceae bacterium
GTTTTGAAGGATATTAAAAAAATAAATTCCTCATTGCCGGTTTTAATGTTAAGTATGTTTCCCGAAGAACAAATCGCGGTGCGTACTTTCAAAATCGGCGCCGCGGGTTATATGAATAAAGAAACCGCACCGAAAGAATTGGTAAATGCAATTAGAAAAATTTACGGCGGCGGGAAATATGTCAGCGCCGCACTCGCCGAAAGATTAGTTGCCGATCTCGATTCCGACTCTAACAAAAAACCGCACGAGCTTTTATCCGACCGCGAATTCCAAGTACTGCGAATGGTTGCTGCGGGTAAAGATGTTGATGAAATTGCCGAAGAACTTTTTATAAGCGTTAAAACTGTACGTACTTACAGAGACAGAATTCTTGATAAGTTGAAATTGAAAAACGATGTTGAAATTGCACGATATGCAATTAAAAACAAATTGCTTGATAATTAGAAATCAAAAAGTGGTTTGCTTCATATCATTCTCAATGACTGCAACTTTGTGATTTATATACACAACGGGTTACACAATTATAGCTTGTAGTCCACAGACTACAAAACGTTTCCAAATATCTCACGAAACTTTCCGACTATTGCCAATTGTTTAGCTGATTACATGCGCTTAATTTTCACCCGGTTATTTAAACAAGCAGGAACATGGAAAACAAAAAAATAAATATTGCTATAGTTGACGACTCGGAAGTAATACGCGAAAGAATTGCGACAAAGTTGGCTACGATTGACGGGCTGGAAGTCGTGTGGCAGGCGGAAGATTTACCGGGATCATATGAATCATTCGATAAGCAAAAACCCGATGCGGTAATTCTCGATATTCAACTGCCGAGCGGAAACGGAATTGAATTTTTGGAACACATAAAAAAAACGCACAAAGAAATTGTTACGATAATGCTCACAAATTACCCGATCAACCAGTTCAGAAAAAAATGCATCGATTCCGGCGCCGATTTCTTTTTTGATAAATCAACCGAGTTCGAAAAAGTTTTTTGTGTTTTAAAATCTATGGTTAACGAAAATATAAATTAAATCTATGATAGGTTATAATATGACGATTACAAGAGTTTCTAAATATGTAATGATTTTTTTAATTGCAGCGTTACAACTTTCCTTCGCACAGGAAAAATTAAAACTTACTGTTGAGCAGGCTGTGGAAACCGGTTTGAAAAACAGCAAAACGCTTCACGCTTCTTCTATGAAAGTTGTTTCCGCAAATGCAAAAGTAAGCGAGGTAAATGCTGCGCGTCTTCCGTCGGTCAAACTTTCGGCTTCATACAGAAGATTAAGCGAAGTTGATCCATTTAGCATCTCAACCCCGTTTGGAACATTTGACATCTCGCCGAGTATTTTAAACAATTATTCTA
>CAZRMG010000418.1:0-3014 GCA_964601095.1 uncultured Melioribacteraceae bacterium
ACCGGAATAAAATCCCGGGTCTATTCCGAGAATCATCCTATTGTTGATTGGCGGCTGCAATAAAAGCTGGCGGAGATTAGCCGCGAAAATTTCTATTGCGTGGATATCCGCATCTTTAGTCAATAAATTTCTTACTTCTCTTTCGATCGAAGGAAAGATTAATCTTTTGAATGAATCTTCGATTGTTTCATCTAAAATCTCATCGAACGCTGATTCCTTGAAAGTAAAATACTTTTTATAAATATCTTTTAATATTACCGGCTCATTAAATGATAAAGTTACTTTCAAAAATCCTTCGCTTTCACCTCGGTTGATTGCCAGAGTTTGATATTGTTTAATCTTATTTACCGGGCAAGAAAAGTTATGATAAGTTTCGTAAACATCTTTTTTGTTTGCCGTTAAAATTTCTTTTTTAGTTTCAGATTTTATCGAATTTACATTTGCGTTTTCAAATAAAAACTCGCGCACAACCTGGCGGACATCTGCATTTTCACTTATCATTTCGGCGATAATATCTTTTGCGCCTTGTAATGCTTCCTCGCCGGTTTTAACGCCGAGTTCTTCATTTATATAACCGGCAAGTATTTCATTAAAGTCGCCCTCAAAATGTGGATTGTCAATTATGAATAAAGCAAGCGGTTCAAGTCCTTTTGCTTTAGCGATTGTCCCTCGTGTTTTTCTTTTCGGTTTGTATGGAAGATAAAGGTCTTCAACTTCCTGCAATTTTTCAGCGGCTAAAATTTTATCGCGCAGTTCATCCGTAAGTTTTCCCTGCTCTTCAATACTTTTTAAGACAGTTTCTTTTCTTGATTCTAATATTGTTAAATACTGAAGCCGGTCTTCTATATTGCGTAAATAATCTTCATCCAATCCGCCGGTGTGTTCTTTTCGGTATCGTGCAACAAACGGAATAGTTGCGCCTTCGTTAAATAGATTTATTACTGCGTTTACTTGTCTTTCTAAAATGTTTAATTCTTTTGCTATTGCTTGGGGAATATTCATCATCATACCTGAAATTTTTGGAAGTGCAAATCAATACTAATGAAAAATTAAAATCCACTTGAAAAAGTGATAAGTTTTTAAAGCAGTTTAATTACCGTATAATTCATCTTCAACAAGTTCACAAATTATGTGTGCGATTGTTATGTGTCCTTCTTGAATTCGTTGAGTATTTGGAGAAGGAATAATGATTGGTACGTCAACAATATTTTTCATCTTTCCGCCGTTACCGCCGAGTAGGGCAACGACTAACATTTTTTTCTCGCGTGCTTTTTCTATTGCTTTAATTACGTTTGGTGAATTACCGCTCGTAGAAATTGCGAGTAAAATATCACCTTCGTTACCGAGTCCTTCAATGCTTCGCGCGAAAACATTTTCCCATCCGATGTCGTTTCCGCCGGCGGTTAAATTTGATGTGTCGGTAGTTAACGCAATTGCCGGTAAAGCAGGTCGTTGAATGTGATGACTTAATCTAATCATAAATTCCGTTGCGATGTGCTGACAATCCGCCGCGCTGCCGCCGTTGCCGCACAACAACATTTTCTTACTATTGCGGTACGCCTTGGAAATTATATCAACAGCTTTTAATGTATCTGCTTTGCAAATTTTTTCTATTTCTAATTTTGTCTGTGAACTTTCAATCAAAGATTCAGAAAAGAATTTTTCTTTATCGAACATTTATCCCTCAAAATTTGGTTCAAAGATAGTAAATTTGGCTGTATTCTTGAACATCATATTATTGCTATGGCGAAAAAGAGAATCGAAAATAAAATAAAATTTGCTTTCCCGATGTTCTGCGATTATTCATGCAAGCAAGCTGCTTTCAGCGATCCGGCAGCTATCGGCGCATGCAGAAAAGAACTCGGCGTTTGGTGTAAATATTTTAATCGGTACAACAACAAAAACAATAAATGCTTTGGTTATAAATCTTAATCTGTTCTACAGGCGATTATGAGCAAGAACAAGAGTACGAACAAGAATAGAACACGAAAGAGTGATTAAAAAATTTGATCTGACCTGCATCAAAAAATCCAGCATCCGCATCAAGCAAAAAACCGTTGTTCAAAAGGAATTCATTTCCTAAGTTGCGGCTAACTTTACATAAAATATTGGTATTATGTCGAAATCGAAAAGTTTTCTTTTTTGGGTTCTTGCCTTTTTAATTACTGCAGCCTCAGCAATTTATCAACGAATGACCGGTCCCACTTACCCGATTTCCAGCAAAATTAAAATAGAAAACAGTTTTATAAATTTTAAATTCGATAGAAGCCACAGTACCAGTAATGATTATGTTTTAAAAATTGTTACAGCCGATTCAACAATTCAAGGCGTATTATTTTGGAAGAGATATAAATACGATTCGGAATTTAATAAAGTAGAAATGACGGGAACAGAAACGTTGACGGCAGCACTGCCAAAACAGCCGCCCGCGGGTAAACTTGAGTATTATGTTGTTCTCGCAAAGAAGGATAAAAATTATTCTTTACCCTCGGATGAATCCGTGATCATTCGGTTTAAAGATGATGTGCCAAATTGGGTTTTGATTCCGCATGTTCTCGCAATGTTTTTGTCTATGCTTTTCGCAGCGCGTACCGCGTTCGAATATTTTAGCAATAAACCGAGATTGAAATTTTATACTTATTGGACTGTTGGAATTTTATTCGTCGGCGGATTCATACTCGGACCGATTATGCAGAAATATGCTTTCGGGGAATTTTGGACGGGTTTTCCATTCGGTTACGATTTAACAGATAACAAAACTTTAATAGCGATGATCGGCTGGCTTGTTGCGTTGTTCATGTTGAAGAAATCGCCGCACCCTAAGCTATGGGTTTTATTCGCAGCACTGTTGATGTTCTTAGTTTATCTTATTCCGCACAGCGTTCTCGGCTCGGAACACGATTATGGTAAAGAACAACTTAATAATGAACAAAAGTATTAGTAAGAGCATGATTAAGGTCAAGAAATAATTAATACAAGTATCCAGAATCAAGTATCAAGTTTATAGTTTAACC
>CAZRMG010000419.1:0-3013 GCA_964601095.1 uncultured Melioribacteraceae bacterium
GTTACCCGCCCATATTCCATATTGATAAATATGATCGATAGTAACAATTTCAGTCGAGGCATCACCGATGTGAAAGTAATCTACGCGCATCGTTTTATCGATGAAGTAATCATTAAAATTTACATGCTGTGCAAATAAAATACCCGAAATAAAAAACGCGATTACATATATAAAATACTTCATGACAAATTCCTTTTTCTTTTCACAAAGTTATAGAAATTCCATTTACATTTCGTGTTAATTAGTGCCATTCGTGGCTGTGTTTTTACCCAAGCAAACCGAGTTGTAAATCTATATTTTAGATACATAAATGAAAGGATTTATGCAAAAATATTTATATACCCTTTTAATTGTTTTAATAACATTCGGAACTATTTTCGCGCAATTGGAAGACGGTTTTAGAATCGCTCGTTTAAAATATAACGGGGGTAGCGACTGGTACAACGATCCTTCCGCCGAAGTAAATCTATTAAATTTCATAGCACAGAACACCAACATCAAGACAAAACCGGCTTATGAATTTGTTGACCTTTCAAGCGGAAATATTTTTGATTATCCTTTTCTATTTATGACGGGACATGGTAATATTGTTTTCTCCGATTCCGATGCAAAGAAATTACGAACATATCTCGAGAACGGAGGATTTCTTTATGTTGATGACGACTACGGTTTGGATAAAGCATTCCGCCGTGAGATGAAAAAAGTATTTCCCGAGAAAGATTTTCAAGAACTGCCATTTAATTACGGACTTTATAAATGTATGTTCGATTTTCCGAGCGGTCCGCCAAAAACACATGAGCACGATAACAAACCGCCTCAAGGTTTCGGAATATTTTATAATGAACGTCTTTGTGTTTATTATACTTACGAAAGCAATCCGAGCGACGGCTGGGCTGATGCAGCAATTCACAACAATCCGCCCGAAAAACGCGAAGAGGCATTACGGTTTGGAACAAATATCGTTGTGTGGGCTTTAATGAATTAGAAATTTTATGAATAATTTTTTACACGAAATAGAAAACAAACTTAAAGCCGTTATTAAACGTGAAAAAAGACGCAACGGCATTAACAGGATTATACACGGTTTGATTTTATGTTGCGCTGTAACCCTATTTTTTATATTGATAGAAACAGTCGGTTATTTAAGTTCAACAACAAGAAGCTATTTATTTTTTTCATTGCTTATAGTTTTATTCTTTCTTTTAATTTCCGTAATAATTCCGATAATAAGAGATTACATTTATTTTTCACGCCCGGATTATGTTAAAACGGCTGCAAAAGTCGGCGAACATTTTCCCGAAATTAAAGATGAGCTTGCAAATGCTATTCAATTAACAAAGGAAAAGAACAACAATTATTCTTCCCAATTAATAGATGCAGCATTTAAACAAGTTTATAATAAATCGATAAATAATAATTTTACGGACGTCATCGATTTTACACGAACTTATAAATTCATAAAAATCACTCTCTTTGTGTTTGTAGTTTTTGTTTCATTATTAGTTTTCGTTAACCCAATAAATTCTGCCGCATACCGTTTAATTCATTATGATAGAAATTTCGCCCCACCTCAAAAATTCTATTTTGAAATAAATCCCGGTGACATAGAAATCACAAAGGGCGATAATGTTTTAATAAAAATTAAAACAATAGGTCAAAAACCGGGACATATTATTCTTTCAACAAAATCGAGCGAGCAAACCGAATTTGCTGATAAAAAACTTTTGCCGGATTCATTGGGCAACTTTTCTTTCGAAATTGCTGCAGTTAAAAGTTCATTCAATTATTTTGCCCATGCGGCTGGAATAGAAAGTGATGTCTATAAAGTTGAAGTGATTAATAGACCAATAATTTTAAGTTACGAGTTGAATATTATTCCGCCTGCATATTCAAAACTTCCGGCTGTTGTTCAAAGGGATAATGGTAATATTACGGCACTGACCGGAAGCATCGTCCGAATTAATATCAACACATCAAGAACACTCTCGCGGGCAAAAATTGCCTTTAGCGATAGTTCCGAAAAATCGATGCTTGTTAATGACGAATCGGGCGAAGTAATGTTTAACATTTCAAAAGAAATTAATTATCAAATGCTGATTTCCGACAAGCTGGGAACAGAAAACATTAACCCGATTACTTACAGTATTAAACTAATTGCTGATGAGCCGCCTTCAATTGAATTGATTTCACCGGCTACGAATGAAAATGCAAATAGTATTATAAAATTAGGACTCGATCCCAAGATACCGGTAACGGCAAGAATCAAGGATGATTTTGGTTTTTCAAAACTAAACCTTAATTACAGACTTTCTGCTTCAAAGTATCGACAAACGGCGGAACAATTTTCACAAATACAATTAGTCATAAACAAGGAATTAAAGGAAGAGGAAGTTTATCACGTGTGGGATCTCACTTCTCTCGTTCTTGCGGAAGGAGAAGCTCTTACATGTTACCTCGAAATTTTCGACAACGATATCGTTTCGGGCCCCAAGTCGGCAAAGACAAACGTGTTTGTAATTCAAGTTCCTTCAATGGATGAGATATATGCCGATGCAGAAAACACGCAACAGGACGCAACAAATGAACTTGCTCAAACATTTAAGGAAGCTGAGCAACTGCAACGCGAAATGCAGAAAATAAGCGACGACTTAAAACAAAACAACAGACAAATCACCTGGCAGGAAAAAGAAAGGATTGAAAAAGCAGCCGAGAAATTCAATGAGCTATCCGACAGAATTGAGGATGTTTCTCAAAAACTTTCGCAGATGCAAAACGAGTTGATGCAAAACAATCTTTTATCGAAGGAAACACTTGATAAATACAACGAACTTCAGGATTTGCTTGATGAAATGACAAGCGAGGATATGAAAGAAGCAATGCGCAAAATGCAGGAATCATTAAAAAGCTTGATGCGCGATAACGCTCAAATGTCAATGGAAGAGATGAAAGCAAACGAAGAATATTTCAAGAAAAGTATTGAACGAACTCTTAATCTTTTAAAACGAGTTCAAAT
>CAZRMG010000420.1:0-3011 GCA_964601095.1 uncultured Melioribacteraceae bacterium
GATTGGTGGCGATAAACAAGAAGCGTATAAAATAATTATGGATTTGGTGAATTCCGGAGTTTCGATAAAGGATATCTATTTAAATTTATTCCAGGTAACTCAAAAGGAAACTGGCAGGCTTTGGCAGATACGTAAAATTTCGGTAGCGCAGGAACATTTTATAACCGCCGCCACGCAGATGATAATGTCCCAGTTGTACCAGTATATTTTTACTGGCGCTCGGAAAAATAAAAGCATTATTGTATCATGCATTAACGGCGAACTGCATGAATTAGCGCCGAGAATGATAGCGGATTTATTCGAGATGGAAGGTTGGAATTCATTTTATTACGGCGCAAATACACCACAGAGCAGTTTGATAAAAGAAATCGAAACACATAAACCGGATATTCTTGCTGTTTCCGCAACGATGACTTTCAATCTTGAATCGGTTGATGATTTGTTAAAGAAAATTAGGAGTAATACCGATTTAAAGGATTTAAAAATAATTGTCGGCGGATACCCCTTTAACCTCGCAAAAAATTTGTGGAAAAAAATGGGTGCGGACGGTTATGCCGAAGACGCTCTTTCGGCAATTAAATTGGCAGATAAATTAATCGGCGGATAAAATTAAATGGCATCTATTATGGAAGGAATTCTTCTTGTCTGCGATTTAGACGGAAGTATTCTAAAAATTAATCATAACGATATAGACGTAAATCTGAATAAAGCCGAAGGAAGGATGTTCGTAGATTTATTCAATGCGGATTCCATCGGGGGCATATTGGATTTTTTGGTTGAGATTAAGAAGAACAAAGTATCATTCGGTGCGGAATTTACATTAAAACCCGAATACAATTATGAGCGTTTGAATTTCAGCGGGGTAATTGTTGAAAATACAATTACGATATTCGGCTCGCGCACAAAACTGAACTTCCAGAAATTTGTTACAGAGTTAATGCTGATTAACAACGAGCAAATAAATAAAATCCGAGAGCTCGAGAAATTTAAAGGTTCTCAAAAAATCAATTCAAGCGTGGATAATTATCATTTGGAAGAACTCAGCCGGTTGAATAACGAGTTGGTAGCCGTGCAAAGGGAGTTAAGTAAAAAGAATGTTGAGCTTGCGAATCTTAATAAAATTAAAAATCAGTTTATTGGAATGGCGGCGCACGATTTGCGAAACCCGCTCGGAGTAATTATAAATTACTGCGAATTTCTTGAAGACGGGTCGGACAACTTAAACGAAGAGCAAACCGACTTTATAAGTCAAATAAAATCCTCAAGTGCTTTTATGCTCAATTTGGTAACTGATCTTTTGGATGTTTCGTCAATTGAAGCAGGAGGTATATCTTTAAAACTTGAGGAAGTAAATTTGACCGAGTTTATACAAGAGATTGTGCATGCAAACAAACATCTTGCCTCAAAAAAAAATATACTTTTGCGAGTTTTGCTGGAAGACAAACCGATTAATTTAGTAATCGACAGATTCAAAATTCACCAGTTAATAACCAATTTAATTACGAATGCAATTAAATTTTCATATCCCGGCTCGGAAGTACTTATTGAGTTATTGCGGAAGGACGAAGAAGTTGAGATAAAGGTAAAGGATAAAGGTCAGGGTATGCGCAAGGAAGATTTGGAATTGCTTTTCAAGCCGTTTCAAAAGACGAGTGTAAAAAGCACGTCCGGCGAAAAGAGTAGCGGTTTGGGCTTATATATTGTAAAAAGAATAACCGACGCTCATAAAGGGAAAATTAATGTTGAAAGCGAGCTTGGCAAAGGCAGTACATTCGCTGTAAAATTACCGATGAATTTGTGGTGAAATGATTAAAATAATGACATATTATTTTTACAAATGTTGTAGAGTTAGCAAGTTGTTAGTTTAGAAAGATTTTAATCAAGATATATTTTACCTCAAAAAACTTAAAAAAATTTATCGAAAATTCCGATTAAATAAAAAGATAACCGAATAAGCTTCCTTTTCAAATCCGGAGTATTTTAAAGACGCGCTAATGTATGTAGTTATATCTGTTTTCTTAATTATATTTTTTTAAGACTCTGTTTATCGAAATATCTTAAATGATGTTATATGTGATTCATTTTGTTAGAATCATTTTCCTTGTCTCAGAAAAATTACCAGCAATTAATCTGTAAAAATAAATTCCGCTGCCAAGCATATAATTTTTTGTTGAAAAACTAAACTCGTATTTACCTGCCTGTTTAAATTCATTTACTAATGTTGCAATTTCTTTCCCTTGAATATTATAGATCTTTAAAAATACATGTTCTGCATTGGGCAATTGATAACTAATAATTGTTGTTGGATTAAAAGGGTTCGGATAGTTTTGATTAAGTAGGTAATCTTGAGGCATACCATACTTTCTACCGGTTGAAGTGGATTGAGATAAATTTATGTTGAATATACCGGTGGAACCCGAAATGAAAAGAAGTTTTTCGCCGGATAAATTGTTCTTAATAAGTGAGTTCAACACACCAGATGCACCGACTAATTCGAATTCTTCCACAATAGTATCTTTGATTGTAATTAATCTGCTGCCGTTATAAGGAACAATATATATCGATCCATCCTCGTCAATTGTAATATTAGAGAGAATACCAAAACTGCTATTATCATATAGTATTTCCATTTTGTCCGGCAGCCCATTATCATTTAAAGAATATTTTAGAACTCGTCCACGTTCACTTTGAGCTAGAAATACGTTTTTATACTCTTTATCAAAACAGATATCCATTAAGCTGAACGGTTTTTCTTCAGGCGATTTATTATCAATAAACACAGATGAATTGTATAAACTATCAACTTTAAATACTTTATCTGCAATATCATCTACTATATAGAAATTACTTTTGTCGTCGATTTCCAAATTTATTGCGCGCTTAATTCCCATTGATTCAGTTGAGAATAAAGTAGTCACATTTCCATCGTTGCTTATTTTAATTACACTATTGCCGATTGGTATTATAAAAAATCCGTCTTTATCAATTGATAGTCCCGGCCCAATAAAACT
>CAZRMG010000421.1:0-3010 GCA_964601095.1 uncultured Melioribacteraceae bacterium
GATTTGGAAATTTTTATACCTGCCGGTCCCCGTTTGGGCAATGTTGTAATTGAAGCTGAAAATATTTCAAAAGCTTACGGCGAAAAAGTTTTGTTCGAAGATCTCAGTTTTAAACTTCCTCCCGGCGGAATTGTTGGAGTAATCGGTCCGAACGGCGCAGGCAAAACTACACTATTTAGAATGATTGTAGGACAAGAGACACCGGACAATGGTTCTTTCAAAGTTGGAGATACGGTTAAGTTGGCTTATGTAGATCAAAGCCGCGATATTCTTGATCCTGAAAAAACAGTTTGGCAAATGATAAGTAACGGCGATGATATTATTCAAATGGGAAACCGCGAGATAAATTCGCGTGCGTATGTCGGGCAATTTAATTTTAACGGCGGCGATCAACAGAAAAAAGTCGGTATGCTTTCCGGCGGAGAAAGGAACAGGGTTCATCTTGCAATTGCTTTGAAACAAGGCGCCAATGTTATACTTCTCGATGAACCAACAAACGACCTTGACGTAAACACAATGCGCGCGCTCGAAGAAGGTTTATTAAACTTTGCAGGCTGCGCTGTAGTTATTAGCCACGACCGTTGGTTCCTTGATAGAATTTGTACTCACATTCTCGCATTTGAAGGCGAAAGTAAAGTAGTATGGTTCGAAGGAAATTTTTCCGACTACCAGGAAAACAGAAGGCAGCGGCTCGGTAAGGATGCCGATATTCCCCATCGAGTTAAATACAAAAAACTTACAAGGTAATTCGGCTTTGTTTAAATTGTTACATTCGAAGGAAATTGCATAAACAATTTCCTTTTTTGTTCGATAATAAGATAATTATAGAACCGGATTATTCAGAATATGAATTTATTTGCTTTTCTAGATTTCATAAACATTTTTGTTGCAATATTCCTTGGTTTAGATGTTCATTCAAAAGCCCCTGCTAACAAATTAAACAAAATGTTTTTCTTAAACTCGATGTTAGCTGCATACACTGCTTTGTGCGAATATTTTAGATTAACGGCAACATCAGAACAATGGGCATATTTTTGGCATAAAGCATCATTCCTATGGCCGCTATTTCCATTTATGTTTTTAGGAATTATTCTTCAACTCTCGCAAAACAAATCTGTAACCGACACACGGAAAAAACTATTATTTTTGTTTCCTGCTTTAGTTATTTCTGTGCTTCATTTATTTACAGATGTTTTATATGAAGAACTTACAAAAAAATGGTATGGCTGGGACTTTCAAATTGCCAATAACGCAATTAGCTCATTGATACCAATCTATTTTATAGTAATCGGCGCATTTGCATTCTTAATAATTATAAAACATTATAAAATCCAAAACAAAGAGAAAGAAAAAAAGAAGGCACTTTTTGCGTTGATTGGATTATCTATACCAACGCTAACAAGTTTTATTGCCGAAGGATTTTTACCGCATATTGGACTTGATGTTCCGCCATTAAATTCTATTTCGTTTGTAGTCGGAACGGCATTTATTTATGTAAGTATTCTGAAATACAGTTTTCTTAAACTTGATCCGAATGATACAGTAAATAAACTATTTCAAACTTCCGCGGATTATATGTTGATCTATGATACCGAGGGAAATATTATCCTGGCAAGCAAATCCTTGCTTAATGTTAGTTCTTATATAAAAGAAGAAGTTGAAGGGAATAACATCTCAAATATATTCAACTACTTCAATAACCCTATTGAAATAAATCATCACGAGATGTTTGATAAAGAAATAGAATTGTATCTGAAAACTAAAACCTCCGAGTTAATTCCTACATCGGTAACAATAACGAAGGTTGAAACAGAAGCTCATAATGAATACTTATATTTTTTAACGGCAAGAGACTTAAGAGAGCGTAAACAATTTGAAGAAGAGTTACTTTTAATGCACAAAAACCTTGAAGAAAAAGTAAAAACAAGAACTATCGATTTAACCAAAGCGAATGAAAAACTGGTTGATGAAATTAAAATGCGTACGAAAGCAGAGGAAACAATCAACAAAGCTTTAACTGAAAAAGAAACACTTTTAAAAGAAATTCACCACAGGGTAAAGAACAATTTACAAGTTATATCAAGCCTCCTTTTCCTTCAATCACAAAAATCAGATGATCCATTTTGCACCGAAATCTTACAAGAAAGCCAAGGCCGTATTCGTACCATGGCACTTGTACATGAACATTTATACAGCCGTAATGATTTTTCTCAAATAATTTTTTCCGAATATGTTAAAAATCTATATCAATACATATCATCAAATTTTGAAGGTACTTTTTCTTTACCTGAAATTTATTATGATTTGGATGAAGTAAGTTTATCTTTGGATCTAACAATCCCTCTCGGATTAATTTTAAATGAACTTATTACCAATGCATTAAAATATGCTTTTAGAAATAAAGCCATATTAAACAACAGCAATGTAGATCAAATACGTATTGAATTTAGCAAACTGCAAAACGAAGAATTTACCTTAAAAGTTTGTGATAACGGCATTGGACTTCCGAATGATCTCGATTTGGATTCAATTAATTCACTAGGATTAAAAATGGTGCAATCACTTGTAACACAGATTAATGGTAAATTTGAATATGTCGTCAACGGCGAATGGAAAGAATTCATAATTAATTTTAATGAATACAATAAATAATAAAGGAAATCTAAATGAGCACAAAACAATGGAACACTCCGCCTGAAATGCAGATTGATACAACAAAAAATTATACTGTATCAATGAATACAAGTAAAGGTATTATTGAATTGGAATTATACCCACAGCACGCACCCAAGACTGTAAATAACTTCGTGTTTTTAGTTAAAGAAGGTTTTTACGACGGAGTAAAATTCCATAGAGTGATTGAAGATTTTGTAATTCAAGGCGGCGACCCGACAGGTACTGGGCGCGGCGGACCAGGTTACAAATTTGAAGACGAACTACAAGGCAACCCATTGAAACATGAACGCGGAGTTATTTCAATGGCGAATGCAGGTCCGAATACAAACGGCAG
>CAZRMG010000422.1:0-3008 GCA_964601095.1 uncultured Melioribacteraceae bacterium
TTTTTGAAACGGAGCGAGATAAGCAGTTTCACCTGTCCATACTTCACCAACAATATTAAAAGTAGGATATTCTTCAAGAATTCTTTTCGCCCATTCCGAAGTGAATTCGGGAAAAACATAAGGATAAGTATCTTCCCTAATTCCATCTATACCGGAATATTCAATCCACCAAATTGTATTTTGAATAAGATAATTTTTCACAAATAAATTTTTCTGGTTCAAATCAGCCATTTCATTAACGAACCATCCTTCGGTTACATGCTTGTTTGTGATTTCCGCACCGTGAATGTCGGTTAAAATCATTTTATCGTGCCAGGCATTTAAATGATTTTCCACTGTTCCATTCAGCCAATCTGCAAACGGAGGATTTTTTACCCATTGATGATTTATAGAAATATGATTGCTCACATGATCATAAATTATTTTAATCCCGTTTTCATGGGCTTGATCAACAAGCAATTTATAAGTTTCGTTTGATCCGAGTCGTTCGTCAATTTTATAGAGATCGCTCGCCGCATAGCCGTGATAACTTATTGAAGTGTTGTTCTCCAAAACAGGCGTAAGCCATAAAGATGTAACGCCGAGATCGTTGAAGTATGAAAGCCGTTCTATAATTCCGAGTAAATCTCCGCCGTGTCTTCCAAGCCGATCATCGGGTTTGAAATCGTTAATTAAATTTTTCGAAATGTTGTTCGATGTGTCACCATCTGCAAATCGGTCGGGCATTATTAAATACACTAAATCTTCAGTATCAAATCCTTGATGTCTATTTGGTGTTTTCTCACGTTTAAGCAGCGGGTAATCAATCATAATTTTATGTTCATCTTTTTGGAATATCATCCGGTAATTACCCGGTTTAGCATTTTTATTTATCGTTACATCAACAAATAAATAATTATGATTATCAGCGTTACGAACTTTTGTTACTTTTAAATTTTTGTTGTCTGAATACACTTTACAGTCATTTAGATTTTTTCCATAAACCATCAATTGCAGCTTGTTTGTTTTCATACCGCTCCACCAATTCGGCGGTTCAACCTTCGCTATTTGTAAATCCTGGCAAAACACGTTTGAGTACAAAAAGAATATTACTATTACGTATTTCATAAAATTTTTGGTAATCACGGTATTTCCCTTCCGCTAATTTTCTTTTGTAAAAAATAAACTTTTTCCGCCCGTTTTAACACAAAAAAAGTGTGTTTACTCAAATACTACTTAATTATATTACTCCTGAAAAAAAATAATTAGAGGCATTTATGAATATTGAACGTTCTGCAGGTGTACTTTTACATCCAACTTCGTTGCCCGGTAAATTTGGAATCGGAGATTTAGGTCCAAGCGCATATCACTTTATAGAATTTTTAAGTCATGCGGGACAAACTTTGTGGCAGGTTTTTCCGCTTGGTCCAACCGGTTACGGCGATTCACCATACCAATGTTTTTCTGCTTTTGCAGGCAACCCGCTTTTAATTAGTCCCGAAATACTTATCGATGAACAATTATTATCGAATGCTGATATAGAAAACATTCCGCATAACAATCCTCATAAAATTGATTACGGGGAAGTAATAAACTACAAATACGAATTATTCCGCAAAGCGTTTGAGAATTTCCGCGGACAGATAAAATCTTTTTCGGAAGATTACGATAACTTTTGTGAAGATAATAAATCATGGCTCGATGATTATACTCTTTTTATGGCAGCGAAGAATTATCACGGCGGATGCGCTTGGCCGGAGTGGGACAAATCAATTGCATTCAGAACCGATATAAAAGCCTGGGAAGAAAAATTAAAAGATGAAATCGACTATCATAAATTCCTTCAATTTATATTCAGCAAACAATGGACTAATGTTCGTGCACATGCGCATAAGCGCGGAATAAAAATTATCGGCGATCTGCCGATTTTCATTGCATACGACAGCGCCGATCTTTGGGCTAGCAAAGAATTATTCACAATTAAAAAAGACGGTTCATTGGAATTTGTTGCCGGAGTTCCACCGGATTATTTTAGCGCGACCGGACAGCTTTGGGGCAATCCTTTGTACAAATGGAAGGAAATGGAGAAAGATGATTTCAAATGGTGGAAAAGTAGAATCAAGAATCTTATGAACATGGTTGATATTTTAAGAATAGATCACTTCCGCGGATTTGACGCTTATTGGGAAATTCCCGGAGATGCAGAAACAGCAATCAACGGAAGATGGGTTAAAGCACCGGGTGAAAAATTTTTTAGCAGCATCAAGAAAGAATTGGGTGAATTAAATATAATTGCCGAGGACCTTGGCGTGATAACGGATTCTGTAGAACAATTAAGGGATAAATTTGAATTTCCCGGAATAAAAATTTTACAATTCGGACTTGGCGAAAAAGGCGAGAAAAAATTTCTTCCGCACAATCATATTAAAAACTGCGTTGTTCATACGGGCTCACACGATAATGAAACTACTCTCGGCTTCATTAATTCCGAAAGAGAAAAAAGATCAGGCATTTACGAATGGACGCAAAAGTATCTTAACTATTACGGCGATGATATGACATTTGAATTAATCCGAACTGCTTATGCATCGGTTGCTAATATTGTTGTAATCCCTTTACAAGACATGTTAAAACTCGGCAACGATGCACGAATGAATTTTCCCGGTACTCTCGGCGGTAATTGGACATGGAGATTTTCGTGGGATCAAATCAATGAGAACCTCGCGGCTCAATACAAGGAAATGACAATTATGTACGAACGTCCGCCGTTAAAGAAAAATGACAATGAAATTATCGAAGTAGCACAAGAATAATTTTTTCTGGATACTTGATTCTGGATGCTTGATAAAACATATCCGGCATCAAGTATCCGGCATCAAATAGGAGGCCGTGATGAAATCAATTTTTATTACAACAGTAACTTTTTTGTTTGCCTCGATATTTATACAAGCACAAATTACCGACAAAACCAATTCACAAATTCCATCGTGGGCAAAGGAAGCAATTTGGTACCAAATTTTTCCCGAACG
>CAZRMG010000423.1:0-3003 GCA_964601095.1 uncultured Melioribacteraceae bacterium
GGTCAACATAAAACATTTCAAATAGCTTTACGTTTCGGGCAATTTTTTTACATGAAAGAACAATTGGGAAGAACTCCTGTTTTTTTAATGGATGACGTTTTTGGAGAACTTGATAAATACCGGGCGGGAAAAATTAACGAATATCTTGCTGAAGTCGGCCAGGCGTTTATAACAATGACAGATCTTACTAGAACAGATAGTTTTATTACATCCGGCAGCAATTCTTTAATAAGAGTTGAAAATGGCAAAACGGCTTTCGCGTAGTAGTTTTAAAAGCGTTTCAGAAATTATTAGCAATGAAAAAGATTTTTCCGGTTTAAGGGAAACAATAAAAAATCTGGATGTTGTTGAAGGATTCGAAAAAATATTTCCTGAATTAAAACAATTAGCAGTAGCAGTAAAAGTAGAAAAGAAAGTTTTGTTTTTAAGAGTGGAAAATTCGGTTTGGAAAAGTGAATTAAACCTTCGAAAGAATTTGCTTATAGAAAAAGTAAATAGGTTTTTCGGTGAAGAAGTAATTAAATCAATAAGGTTTTTGTAGAAAATTAATACAGAGAAGATATGGCAAAAGAGAAAGATAACGGCAATAGTTCCTCGCAAAACAAATATGATGCGAGCAGTATAAACGTATTAAAAGGGCTGGAAGCTGTTCGAAAACGCCCGGCAATGTATATCGGCGACGTAGGTTCTCGCGGACTTCATCATTTAATAAATGAAGTTGTTGACAACTCGATTGACGAGGCGCTTGGAGGGTATAACGACCGCGTAATAGTTACTATTCATAAAGATCAAAGCGTAACAGTTGAAGATAGAGGTCGCGGCATTCCTGTTGATATGCACCCGGTTGAAAAAAAATCCGCTCTCGAAGTTGTTATGACGGTTCTTCACGCAGGCGGAAAGTTTGATAAAAATTCTTACAAAGTTTCAGGCGGTTTACACGGCGTTGGCGTTTCGGTAGTTAACGCTCTCTCGGAATGGTGTAAAGTTGAAGTAAAGCGCGACGGAAAAATTTACGTACAGGAATATAAGCGTGGTATTCCAAAAGCTCCCGTTAAGCAAGTCGGAACTTACAAAAGCGACAACACCGGAACTAAAGTTACTTTCATGCCCGACAAAGAAATTTTTAAAACAACAAAATTTCACTTTGATACTGTTGCCGAAAGAATGCGTGAACTCGCATATCTTAATAAAGAAGTTACGATGATTCTAAAAGACGAAGCTGAAGAGCAGGAAGAAACATACAGGTTCAAAGGCGGATTAATGGATTTTGTAAAATACCTTGATGAAAACCGCACAGCTCTTCACAAACCGGTTTACATCGAGGGCGAGAAAGAGGGAACGCCAGTTGAAATCTCTTTTGAATACAGCGACTCGTATTCAGAAAATGTTCATACATACGTTAATAACATTAATACAATTGAAGGCGGTACTCACCTTGTTGGTTTTAGAACGGCACTTACAAGAACATTTAATAACTACGCATATAAAAACGGACTTATAAAAGAAAATAATAAAATAACTTTAAGCGGCGATGATTTTAAAGAAGGTTTAACCGCAGTAGTTTCTGTTAAAGTTATGGAGCCGCAGTTTGAAGGACAAACAAAAACAAAACTCGGCAACGGCGAAGTAAAATCTATTGTTGAAACAATTGTTGGAGAAAAACTTTCCGAATATTTAGAAGAAAATCCTTCGGTAGCAAAAAAAGTAATTGAAAAATGTATGCGTGCGGCGGAAGCGAGAGAAGCCGCGAGAAAAGCGCGAGAACTCGTTCGTAGAAAAAATGCTCTCGATACACTTCATTTACCCGGAAAGCTTGCCGATTGTTCAATCAACGATCCGGAGCATTGTGAAATTTATATTGTAGAAGGAAATTCTGCGGGCGGCTCGGCAAAACAAGGACGCGATAGAAGATTCCAAGCGATACTTCCTTTAAGAGGAAAAATCCTGAATGTTGAAAAAGCAAAGATGAATAGCATTTTGGAAAACGCCGAAATTATGACAATGATTTCTGCTTTTGGTGCGGGAATAGGCGACGACTTCAACGCCGAAAAATCCCGTTACGGAAAAATTATTTTGATGACGGATGCAGATGTTGATGGAAGTCATATCCGAACATTACTTTTAACCTTTTTATATCGCCACATGAAAGAATTAATTACTTCGGGCAGGGTTTATATTGCACAACCGCCGCTATATAGAATAAAAAAAGGGAAAGAAGAATTCTATGCATTTGATGACGAAGAACGAGATAAAATCTTAAAAAGATTTAAAGGCGAAACTGTAATAAAAACAGAAGATGAAGCAAGCGCTTCCGAAGAAGAATCTGAAGGAACAACAACAAAAAAAGGAATTATAATTTCGCGCTATAAAGGTTTGGGCGAAATGAATCCAGAACAATTGTGGCAAACCACGATGAATCCTGAAACACGAACAGTGCTTCAGGTAAATTTAGAAAGTGCCGCGGCGGCAGATAAAATTTTTGAAACTTTGATGGGAGACGCTGTAGAACCGCGCCGAGCGTTTATAGAAAAACACGCGAAGTATGCGAATCTTGACGTATAAAAGTTAATATTCTTGATTAAGCTCTTTAACTCGCTCTAAATTTTTTTTGATATTGATCAAGAAGTTAAAACATGGGAAAGAGAAAGAGTTTTAATGGATGGAAAAAATACATATCAACAACCTGTAACTGATTACATAAGAAAAGATTTTTCGGCCCTAAACAAAGATCTTACGGTTGATGATGCGTTAAGTAAAATTAGAAGAGAAGGTATAGGCGAAAGAATAGTATATTTTTATGTTGTTGACGAAGAGGAAAAGCTTGTTGGTGTTTTACCGACGCGCAGAATATTAACTGCACAGCCGGAAAAAAAAATAGAAGAAATAATGGTAAACCGTGTTGCGGCTTTGCCGAGTTCTTCAACGGTTTATGATGCATGCGAGTTCTTCGTAACATATAAGTTTTTAGCTTTTCCAGTTGTAGATAGTGAAAATAAATTGCTC